>BNXR01000010.1 GCA_025999735.1 Bacteroidia bacterium
GGTGGATGCGGGCATGCACTGGGGACTGTCCGACAAGCTGGGACTATATACCGGTGTCTATCTCGACTACGGTGTCGTGAACATCCTACCCTCACCGACCAACCGTTTGGTAGGGTACGACCCCGATGACAAGTACGACCCCACTTCAACCGTATCACCACTACCGCACAATAGTGCGCTCACGACCACGACCCCATCAGTCGACAAAGCGAACCTGTTCTCGGTCGGCGTGAAGGTAGGGGTGGCGTTTGGGTTGTAGGGGCGACCCTACAATCACAGGGCATTTTCATCTCTGAAACTATAGTATTCTTCGCCACCGATGATGAGATGGTCATGAAGGGGGATGTCCATAAGCCTTCCTGCATGCTTGATTTTATCCGTCGTTCGTTTATCGTCAATGCCCGGCACGATGGACCCACTGGGGTGATTGTGTGCGATGATTATTCCACAGGCTTTCATCTCTAAGGCTTTCTTAAACAGTAATTTTACATCTATTCGTGCTGATGTCAGCCCCCCTTCGGCGATTTTGCCCTTTCCGATTACCTTTTTCTGTTGATTTAGGTAGATAACCCAAAATTCCTCGTGGTCAAGGTCTTTGAGGATGGGAGCAATGTGTAGATAAACATCCCAACTACTACTGAGAGGCTCTGTCACAGAGGCGGTTTCTAAAGCGTGGCGACGCCCCAACTCCACAGCAGCAACCAATCCTGATGCTTTTGCGATACCAATCCCTTTGTATCCTTTTATTAAATCCGCCACTTGCAGGCGTGCCAAATTGTGGAGTTTGTTATCACAATCACTCAAAATGTGACGTGCCAGGTCTAAGGCGGACTCTCCTTGCTTGCCGGAACGCAGTATCACTGCGAGCAACTCAGTCACAGAGAGCTCTGCACTTCCGTTCTTCAGCAATCGCTCTCGTGGCTGCTCATCCGCCGACCACATCTTTATGGGAAAAAACTTTTGTTTCATACCCCCAAGATACGACAAATAATGGTCAGATGTGCAGAGTATCTCTATTTTTCCTCATCTTTTAGGTTTTCCAAGAAGGCATTTTCCATCTTTTCCGATTGTAGTGCAAACCTTGGGTTGAAAGAGATAATCGTCACGATAGCCGCAGAAATGAGGATTAATATGGTGGTTCCTAATGGGAAAATCGGCAATAATACGGATAATACTAAGAAGACACAAACTACCTTAGGCAGCAATATGAACATCAATACCACTATGCGAGGGAGTTTCCGAAGAAATATCTGATAAAACGCAGAGGCTCTCGGACGTGTTTTCAAAATCCCATATAGGAAGGGTGCCACCATGGAGAGGGTCAGCGTAGCGGCTAAAACACGTCCCCAGATAGTGGTGATATGCAGGGTTACAAAGGGCACGAGATACATTTCTGACAGTATATTGATGGCAATGCACAGCACGACATAAATCAATATAGGCATGAAATAATGTTCCATCAATTGCGCAAAATCACTTTTCTTCGTTTGCTCGTTTTGTTTTCCTACGAGTAGTTTATTCCACTTTTTGGGGATGATTTTTGCTACTTGGTTGTATATATTTTCTGAATAGCGGATACCATAAGGCGTTGTGAAGGTGGTGATGACGGAAACGGCGACAATAATGGGGTAGATAAACTCACTGATGACCCCCAATTGGATACCCAAAGTGGCGATAATAAAGGAGAACTCGCCGATTTGTGCCAAGCTAAACCCTGCTTGCATGGACACTTTCAGACTTTCGCCGGATACTAAAACGCCAAAAGTGGCAAAGACAATGCGACCGACGAGCACCACCCCTGTGAGGATGAGTATAGGTGCGATATTGGCCACAATCAAGTCTGGCACAATCATCATGCCGACAGAAACAAAGAACACAGCACCGAAGAGATTTTTCAGCGGTGACACCAACTCCTCTATTTTTTTCGCACCCACTGATTCCGCCAAAATAGAGCCCATGATAAAAGCTCCCAAAGCGGCAGAGAAGCCCACTGAGTGCGCAAGGAGCACCATGCCGAGGCATAATCCGACAGAGACAATTAATAGAGTTTCATCGTTCAGGAATTTTCTTACCCTTCGCAAGAGCGTAGGGATGACAAAGATACCTACCACAAACCAGATAATCATAAAGAAAATCAGTTTCACTAAGCTTTCCAACAGTTGCATCCCTTGAAAGGTCTGACTGACAGCAATCGTTGAAAACAGCACCATCATGAGGATGGCGGCAATGTCTTCGATGATGAGTACGCCAAAGACGATGCCTGCATACCGTTCCTTTTGCACCTTCATATCAGTGAAGGCTTTGATAATGATGGTGGTTGAAGCCATTGAAATCATGCCTCCCAAGAAAAGTCCTTCGATATTGGTCCATCCGAACAGATAGCCGGTAAGGAATCCGATGCCGACCATCACGCCCATACCGATGGCTGCCGCTATTAGAGCGGGTTTCCCGACATCGAGCAATTTTTTTAATCGAAACTCCAATCCTAATGCGAACAAAAGGAAGATAATACCGATTTCCGACCACACGGCAATATTCGCACTATCGACCACGGTTGGGATGAGGTTCAAATGTGGTCCCACAAGAAATCCCGCAACGATATATCCTAAAACAACGGGCTGTTTCAGCCATTTGAATAAGATAGTCACCACGCCCGCGGTAATCAAGATGAGGGCTAAATCATAAACTAAAGTAGGTAAATGTGTCATGTGTGTATAATTAGCAGATGTTAGTTTATATTAGTTGATAAAGATTAGAAATCCGACCTATTAAAATTGCGGGTGGCAAATATAGAAGAAAATTGCGGGATTTCCAAGCCTCTATTTGTAATTTTTCTGCTCTAACAGGCTGTTTTTCATTTACGCACTTGTAAATCCCCAATTTTCATGTAACTTTCCTCTGTAAAAAAACGTTTTTCCATTTCACGTACTTGGAAATTCCGCAATATTCATGTACTTTTGTGTGTTCAAAACAGATGCTAAAACGCACATAATCGTAAGTCATGGAAAAAATATACATTTTTGATACAACCCTGCGGGATGCTGAGCAAGTGCCCGGTTGTCAGTTAAATGCCGTTGAAAAAATTGAGGTCGCCCTACAGTTAGAGAAATTAGGCGTGGACGTTATTGAAGCGGGCTTTCCGATTTCCAGCCCCGGTGACTTTAACTCCGTAGTAGAAATCTCCAAAGCGGTCACCCGTCCTACTATATGTGCATTAACCCGTGCGGTAGAACGCGACATCGAAGTGGCAGCAGAGGCTTTAAAGCACGCTGAGCGTGGGCGCATTCACACAGGAATAGGCACATCTACCTACCATATTTATGAAAAGTTGAAATCCACGCCCGAGGATGTCATCCGGCAGGCAGTGAAGGCAGTAACTTATGCCCGCAAGTTTGTAGAGGATGTAGAGTTTTATGCCGAGGATGCCGGGCGTACAGAGGAAGAGTTTCTGGCGCGCGTAGTGGAAGCGGTCATCAAGGCCGGTGCTACGGTTGTAAATATTCCGGATACCACCGGCTATTGCCTTCCCAATGAGTATGGGGCAAAGATTGCCTACCTTCGGGATCATGTCCCCAATGTGGATAAAGTGGTCCTTTCCACGCATTGTCACAACGACTTGGGGATGGCAACGGCAAATACCCTGGCAGCCATACAAAATGGAGCACGCCAAGTAGAGGTCACCATCAACGGTCTGGGCGAACGTGCCGGAAATACCGCCTTAGAAGAGGTGGTAATGGCGATTGCCTGTCATAAGAATATTAATTTTGAAACAGGCATCAATACAAAGGAGATATTGAACAGTAGTCGCTTGGTATCCAGTCTGATGCGTATGCCCGTGCAACCGAACAAAGCAATAGTGGGTCGCAACGCCTTTGCTCATTCATCGGGCATTCATCAAGACGGTGTCTTGAAAAGTCGGCAGACGTACGAAATCATCAATCCCGCAGATGTAGGAGTGGACGAGTCAAGCATCGTACTCACAGCGCGAAGTGGACGAGCTGCACTCAAGCACCATCTGAAACTTTTGGGATATGAACCCGATGAAGAAGAACTCAACACGCTATATCAAAAGTTTCTCGAACTAGCGGATAAGAAAAAGGATATTACATCCCCCGATTTGGAAGTGCTGATAGGCAGTGAAAAATCACGAAATACGGCGATACAATTGGAATCTCTGCAAGTCATTTGCGGGGCAACAACGATACCGACGGCTACGGTACGCATCCGTCAGGGCGAAACAATTTCGACAAATACAGCCTACGGCAATGGTCCTATTGACGCAGCTTTTAACGCCATCAAGAACATTACGAATCGGGACGTAGTCCTCGAAGAGTACCTCGTACAAGCTATCACACGTGGAAGCGATGATATGGGGAAAGTACACGTCCAAATATCCTATAAAGGGAAGATTTGTAATGGATTTGGAGCCAATGTCGATACTGTTACCGCTTCAGCGGAAGCATTTTTAAATGCCATCGGAAAGATTTGAAGACTGTCAGGGGAAAGCACTCATGGAACCGGATCGTACCCACTCCCTCCCCACGGATGGCACGATAGAAAACGCTTCATCGCCAAGTACAGACCCTTCAGTGGACCATATTTTTTGAGTGCCTCAACGGCATATTGCGAACAAGTGGGCGTATATCGACAAGTTGGTGGCAAATACGGCGAAATGCTCTTTTGGTAAAACCAAATCGGTAAAAGGAACAAAAAGGTGAAAATTTTCCTCATAATATATATATAAGAATTTAGAAATTTAGAAATGTAGAAATGTAGGAATTAATTTCTAAATTTTCGCTTCGGATCTGCCTTCGATACGCTACGTCATTTCTCAATTTCTACATTTCTTAATTTCTACATTGGGCGGGCAAACCCCGCCCCTACATTTCTACATTTAATTGTATCTTCGGCAATGTGGTTTAGGGCATCTACTAAGGATTTTTCCATCTGCAAACCGGATGCAGGCAACGTAGTGCCTAAATAAATAAAAAGAATATCAACCGTTCCATTTTTGCCCATACTTTTGCCTACACTTTTGTCCATATGGGCACTCATTTTTTCGTAAAAAGTCATTTTATGAAGGCGGTATGTTTCTCTTGTCAAGCGTTTTATGCGATTGCGTTTGACGGCAGATTTGAATTTCTTTTTGCTAACGCTGATTCCCACTCTGGCGGGAAATTCGCCTTCTTGGGATGATTTTTTGAAGACCACCCGAAACGGATAGTTGACAAAACTTTTTCCCGAAGCAAAAAGTTCTTCAAATAAGGCTTTATGACTTAAACGTTCCGCTTTGTGAAAAGTGTACATACTATGATTTCAAATTACAAATGACAAGCATTATTTATTCCGTTTGTCCCAAGCAGCCGATGCTCACGCGAAGACCTTCCACCGGACTCAAAGCCTCAATGCACGAACAGAGTGTGGCACCGGTAGTGATGACATCATCAACGAGCAAGACATGTTTCCCTATCGCCCCGTCCCCGTTGGATAAAGCAAAAACATTTGCCACATTTTGAGCCCGTTCCATGGAGTTTTTGCCCGTTTGGGTAGGATTGTTTATTTGCCTCACTAACACGTTGTTCCATATATCAGTATGTAGGACGGAGGCAATTCCCAAGGCTATCTGATAGGATTGGTTGAAGCCCCTTTTTTTCTCTTTTTTCGGATGAAGTGGCACCGGAATGATGCCATCGAAAATTCCCGTTCCCATTTTTTCGCCCAACATACGACCCAGATAAAGCCCTAATTTCTGCCTTGACGCATACTTTACCGCAAGGATTAAGCCACTGTATTTGCTGAATTTATTGTAATAGAAAAGGGTATGAATGGCTTCAGGATATTTGCAACCCTCACTAAACGGCAATTCTTTCGTGAAAACGGCATCGCTAAACGGAAACTCTGCCAGACAAAACGAGCAAATATACTCCTCACCCTGAACGAGCGTTTTCTTGCAAACCGTGCATAACGGGGGATACAACAGGTCGATGAACGCCTGAAAAGGGAACACAACTTTGATTTATTTGGGGTTAATTCTGGTCAATAGGGGTTTATTTGGGCTTCAATTTATAGCATCTCACCCAGTCAATTTCCATCTCGGCAGGGAGATGACCACTGGACACTTTCTTCAACGAACTCAGGCTGAAACCAATATACATCGGGATTTTCGGGATGTTTTCACTCAGTTCTTTGACAACAGTATCATTAATCCGCCACTCCATTTTTTCCTTTGTCCACTCAAAAGTGAATATATAATCCCCGTTATACAATTTTACGCTGTCTAATCGTTGGATATTGTTCACAATCGCATTATCTGAACGGTAAACAGTTCCAGCAAACAGTCCTTCGTTACTGCTTTCTAATATTACAACCTGATAGTTATCGTCATCTCCTTTCATCCAAAAAGTTTGTTTCACGGCGGAATGAGCGATTTTTATTTTGGCTTCAAATTTCCCGTAAGTAACTTGGAAAGAAGCAGCTGAGTTCAACATACCGGAAGTGTAATCGAAACTTCTTTCAACAATTCCGATTTGTGTATTCCAATATTTGCCGACGATTTGTTCTTTCTTGAAAGATAATTTTGCCCGACTGTCAAGCAATTCGACGTTTTCCCCTATAAACAAGTGCACATCGTTGCCAACGGCGTAAGTGTCTTTCAGTAGTTTTTCGCCGATAGCATATTTAGTGAGCCATTTGGACGTATCTAAGGGAGCGGCATCAAATTCATCGGAGAAAACAGGCTTCCATTTCGTCATATCCATGAAATGAGAGTCTGCTATCAGCGCAAAATACCGAATTAAGTCCTTGTTATTTTTCAACTCTACATATTCGCAGAACAGTTTATAATCTTCCGTTGTCAAATATCTTTTCTTGTTCAGAAGGTAGGCCTTTTTTTCCTGAAATTCATTGGATTGGACGAGTTTACTTAGTTTGTCAAATTCGTTGGACAATCCTGTACCACTTACCACTAAATAAGTTCTATACTTGCTGTCCTTTTCATAATAGAGGGCATCCTGAACCTCTCTACTTTTGTGTAATTTTTTGAACCTTCCAAACTCTTCAACTTGGGATTTCTTGTCAAAAGAGCGTTGAGATAACACCACTGATTTCAGTTTGGCATATTCTTGGTAAAGTTCTGATTCTTTGAATGTCAGATAATTACGTAAGGTGGCAGAATCCCTTACTTTAAAATATGTTCTTAGCTTTCTGTTTTTGAGCAACTTTTTAAATCTTTTTTCATTGCTACGTTCAGGAGAGCGTTTATAGCTCAACTCCTCTATCTGCCTCCGATTTGCCACGAATTGCGTGTCGTTTACATAGTCATCCAACTCTTGAAAGCGCGTAAGTTCATAACTTTTACCGACCCGTAGAAGAAGGTCATAGTCCTCTCTAAACGCATCTCTCAGGGCTTCCACCTTATGCGTTTTCTTGATTTTTTTTGTCCTCGAAAATATCCACCACATAGTGCAAAAATATTAATTGAAAAAGCGTAGCAAAAATAGTGTAAATTTTTTGAACATTTAACGAACTACGCCTTTTTTTTTATTGTTTTACAAAATTAAAGGTAATTGTCCCGCGTTGCAAGCTTGACACATTCGGTGCACGACTGAAAAGGCTGCGTAAAGCTGCTCCCACCGCCGCCGAGTGAAGGCATGGGTCGGATTTGGATTGCGCAACATCAATATCTGCCTTTTGAACCGTCCCTTCACTATCCACGGAAATAGTTACAACCACCTTCCCCCCGTACTCGCACTTGAAGACAGGTATCGGTAAATGACGGATATAACGACCTTCCAGATTGTAGGAAGCACTACTCTGACCGGCATAAACCGTTGATTTAAGTGAGTCTAATCTGCGCTCCCGCAGGTCTTTGGCATGTTGCAAGCTGTCCTTGAGATAATTTTTGTCTTTTGTTGATGTACGGGCACCCGATTTGCTGTTCAATTCCTCTAATACCTCGTCAATATATTCTTTCACTTTATCAGCCGAAGCGGCCTTTTCCACCTTAATATTCTCATTTATAGCAAGTGATTTCAACATTTTTTGCACTTCTTCATCTGAGGACTGTCTTCGGACTTCCTCTTTGTGCAATTTTTCTTCGAGTATTTTTTCCAAGAGTGCATCAGGAATGTCTGACAGTTCAATCTCTACATTTCCCTTTTGCACTTCTCCAGCAATGCCAGCACCAAGCAAAACAATCAGCACAAGAAGGTGAAATATCACCGTCCCTAAGATTCCATATTTCCTATCTGTCGGTTCTTGTCGCATTATCGTCGCAGTTCAGAATATTTTGTAGTTTCATTCACACCGTCTATTGTCAAACTCAAGTTTCCTACCTTACATATAAGGTGTTGTAATAGGGCAAATCAGGGGTGCAAAGGTAAGATATGTTATTGGGATAACCAAATAATAATGTGGTAGGGGCGACCCTTGCGGTCGCCCAATGTAGAAATGTAGTAATTGAGGAGATTGCGGGTCAAGCCCTCAAAAATAGCCTTTTTTATTCAAACCGTATTGCCTTAATAGGATTGATTTTCGATATTAGCATGGTTGGCAGCACTAATACCAGCGTTGATACCACCCATACACACAAATCTAACAAGATGACATACAGAAAGTTAAACTCTAAGGGTACGGTATCCATGTAGTATGACGAGGGGTCTAAGTGTATGAGTTTGAATTTATACTGTATAAAACCTATCAGGAAAGCCAAGCCGTTTCCCCAGAGGATTCCTTTGCCAATAAGTTTCATGGATACATATAAAAAGAGTTTCCGCAACTTGATATTTTGATAGCCTAAGGCTTTTAGAACACCTATCAGAAGTGTTTTGTCCAGGATGAGGATAAAAAGACCGGAAACCATGTTGAAGCCCGCTACGGTAATGACTAAGATGAGTATCACCCAAATATTGGTGTTTATCAAATTTAGCCAATCAAACATTTGTGGCGACATCTCATATATTGTTTTCACCTTGTAAAAGTAGTCATCCTCTTCCACCAAAGACAGTGCTGTTTCCACTGCTTCTACGGCCTGTGGGAGCAGTTCTATGTCATGAAGTTCCACCGCAATGCCGGAAACCTCGTCGGATGCCCAACTGTTCAGTCGTTGCAGGTGGCGAAGGTCGCAAAAAACGATGATTTCATCGTACTCCTTAAAGCCTGTATCATAGATGCCTTTTACGGTGAAAACCCGCGCTCGTGGTGGCTCCTGTACGAAATGAGCCTGCACTTTATCACCTACTCCCAAGCTCAATATTTTAGCCACTGATGCCGAAAGTAAGATTTCATCAGAGGCTCTTTCGGTGTGGTAATCAGGCAATTCCCCTTGTTTCAGATTTTCTTGCAGGAAAACCGTATTATACGCCGTATCAACGCCATAAAGTACCACCCCATTAATTTCAGTGCCACTTTTCAGTATAGAGGGTTTGTTGATAAAGCCATAAACGTTCTTCGTTTCCTGTATGTTTGTCAACGCTGTGGCGAGGGTATCCGAATATTTTACCTTTTCATCCCCATAATAATTGTTATTGCCATAAGAAACGATATTTAGGTGAGAAGAAAAGCCGGTAACTTTTTGCGTAATCTCTTTTTTAAATCCACCAACAATAAACACGGAAAGCAGTATCACGCATACGCCCAAAGCGATACCGAGCAAGGCAATACGAACAATCGGTACAGAGACCGCCTTTTCGTGGGGTCCTCCTTTTCTTAAAAGTCGTTGGGCAATGAATAATTCTAAATTCATCTTTTCCTCGTTTTCCCTTGAGCCTGTTTTTTCCTTTTGAATTGCTTGTTTGAGTATTCCTTTCCGTGACTATCAATCAACTTCCCATGTTTATTCACCCGATGATTTTCAGTACCTGCCAATATAAAATCCAACTGTCGGGCTTCAAGACTGGCTTGGGCAACGGTCACCGTCACGGTATCCCCTAACTGATAGACTTTGTGACGGTGGTTACCGATGATGCGATAGTTGCGTTCATCAAACTCGTAATCGTCGTCTTCTAAGGCGCGTATTGACACCAAGCCCTCGGATTTCGACTCGTCTAATTCCACATAGAAGCCCCACTGCGTGACACCGGAAATAGTGCCCGAAAAGTCCTGTCCCACTTTGTTCACCATATATTCCACCTGCTTGTATTTTATGGAGGCTCGCTCGGCATTAGCGGCCAACTGCTCCATCGCCGATGTGTGTTTGCACATTTCTTCGTATTTTTCCTGACTTACCGAACGCCCACCATCCATGTAACGCTGCAACAAACGATGAACCATAATGTCCGGATACCGACGAATAGGGGATGTGAAATGCGAATAATGCTCAAAAGCCAATCCGTAGTGACCAATATTGTCGGTCGAGTAAACCGCTTTCGCCATCGTACGAATGGCCAAGACCTCTATCATGTTCTGTTCCGGCTTACCCCTCAATGCTTCCATCAAGTTGTTCATCGAATCTTTCAAGGCTTTCTGACTGTTCAAACGGATACTGTATCCGAACTTCGTAATGAAATGATTAAAATCTTCTAATTTCTTTTGTGTGGGCTTGTCGTGGATACGATAGATAAAAGTTTTCGCTTTCGTACCGAGCATTCCCTTTGCGTTCCCCACTTTCTCCGCTACTTTCTTGTTTGCCAAAAGCATAAACTCCTCAACCAGCTTGTTGGATTCCTTAGATTCCTTGCAATATACACTGATAGGTTTCCCTTTTTCATCTAATTCAAACTTTACCTCCATGCGCTCGAAGTCCATGGCACCCTTTTGGAATCGTTGTGCCCGCAGTTTTTGTGCCAGGTCGTTCATCAAAAGTATCTCCTTTTTGAGCTCTCCGTCTGCACCTTCAATAATTTCCTGCGCTTCTTCGTAGGTGAAACGCCGATTAGAGCGAATAATCGTCCGACCAAACCATTCATGCTTTACCTCCGCTTGGTCGTTGAGTTTAAATACGGCCGAGAAGCAGAGCTTGTCTTCATTCGGTCGCAGGGAACATACCCCATTGGACAATCGCTCTGGCAACATCGGGATGGTGCGGTCTGCCAAATAAACGGATGTTCCTCGCGAGTACGCTTCCTTATCCAAGGTCGTTTCCGGCTCCACATAATAGGACACATCTGCAATGTGTATGCCAACTTCATACAAACCATCCTCTAATAGTTTGATAGACAAGGCATCATCAAAATCTTTCGCATCTTTCGGGTCTATGGTAAAGGTGGTTGTTCCCCGAAAATCGAGCCGTTTTTTCAGTTCGGATGCGGGAATTTGCAAATCAACTTTCTCTGCCGCTTGCAGTACTTTTGTTGGAAACTCTACCGGCAACTCGAACTCTGCCATGATGGCGTTCATTTCCGTATCATTGTCACCGGGTGTACCAAGTACCTGAACGACACTCCCAATGGGACTTTTTTGGTCATCAGGCCATTCCAATATACTCACTACCACCTTGTCACCATTTTTTGCACCGTGCAACATCCTCGCAGGCAGGAAGATATCATAAGGCATCTGTCTGCCGCCCGGAGCTAAGAAAGCGTAATTCTTGGTACTGTTTACGGTCCCCACAAAGGTCGCTTTCTTACGCTCCAATATCTCGACAACCTCACCTTCGAGGCGGTTACTCCGACTTCTGGCATAAACCGCTATTTTCACCTTGTCGCCATTCAGCGCATGCTTCAAATTGGCAAAAGCAACAAATATGTCGCCCTCACTTTCGTCCGAGATAATGTACGCAGCACCTTTTGCCGTCAATTCCACTACCCCCGTAATCGTTGAACCCCGTTGAGGTTCGTTCTTTGTCTCTCTTTTAAACATTCTTTAATCTTAATTTTTCGCCCGCCGATGGCAGGATGGCTATTCGCCTATATTTTTTTACTTGCCGTAAAGGTACTTACAAAATTTCATCTTTTGCTATTCACCTATTTATTTTACTTATCGTATTATTTGTCATATTTGTTACAAAAGTGCTTACAAATTTTCATATCCGGTATCCACCTGCAATACCCCGCTTTGATACGTCGTCACCGCCAACTCATCGCAACGTTCGTTCTCGGGAGTACCGGCATGTCCTTTTATCCATACAAAAGCCACCTGATGTTGTCGATAAATTTTTAGGAAGCGCAACCACAAGTCTTGATTCTTTTTGCCCTTGAACCGCGTCTTTTCCCACGTGAACAGCCACCCCTTTGTCACTGCTTCCACCACATATTTTGAATCGGAATACACCGTCACCTCTTCTCCCACATTTTTCAAACTCTCCAAACCGACTATCACCGCCAGCAACTCCATTCTATTATTTGTCGTTTTGCGAAAGCCTCCCGACAATTCTTTGCGATGCACCCCACTAATCAGCACCGCTGCATACGCTCCCGGACCGGGATTACCACTTGCCGCCCCATCCGTGTATATCGTTATCTTAGACATAAATCCGTTAAATGAAACCTTAAAAATCTCTTCCTCCTCCCAATTTAGGTGTCAGGTCATTCAGACCACTGAGAAAAACGTCCAAAAGTACGGCTTTTCTGCAAAAGATACAAAAAGATTGTCTTATTTTTCTATAAATCCGTGTTATCGTGTAAAAAAAGTTTACCTTTGAGCGAAATTTAATAATAAACATAATTAGCAAGCCCATGAAAGAGTACATCGAAACAGAGATTGAAGAAGAAGGAAACAAAGTTTCAGACCCCGGAACACCGTATTTACCAAGACTTTATACGTATGCCGATTATTTATCTTGGATGGATGATAAACGCAGAGAACTGATTAACGGTGTTGTGTATGAGCTATTTAGTGCACCTACACGTTTCCATGCTGCCGTTTCTATGAATATTTCTTTCTTCTTAAAATTATTTATAAAGAAGAAGAAAGGGAAATGTGGAATTTATTATGCTCCTTTTGATGTGCGTTTACCCAAAAACGGCGAAACGGCTGACGATAAAATCTATACTGTTGTACAACCGGATATTTGTGTGGTTTGTGATCCTGCCAAGTTAGACGAGCGCGGCTGTATCGGTGCACCGGATTTAGTTGTTGAAGTGCAGTCTCCCTCTACCGCCAAACGGGATTTGAATGAGAAATTTAATTTATATGAAGAAGCCGGTGTCCGAGAATACTGGGTCGTTTTTCCGAGAGACAAATCATTGACTGTCTTTCTGATGCAAGAGGATGGGAAATTTAGTGAGGGTACCACTTATGAGTACGACGTGAAAGTGCCTGTTTTTATTTTTGAAGGGCTGACGATTGATTTGAAAGAACTTTTTGAAGAATAAACAGTCGTGTAAAAAAGCCTATCTTTCCTCTGAAAAAACAGTTTTTTCATTCCATGCGCTTGGAAATCCTCTATTTTATGTAATTTTGAGCGACATAAATTAGATAACAAGTAAAATAGATAGCAAATGAATGTAGTAGTATTAGGAGCAAAGGAGAGCGGAACGGGTGCCGCTTTGTTGGGTAAAAAAGTCGGATATGAGGTCTTTCTGTCCGATATAGGGACGATTGACGACAACTATCGTGCCGTATTGGAAAAAGAGCAGATACCGTTCGAGGAAGGACAGCACACCTTAGAGCGCATATTGAAGGCAGATATAGTGGTGAAAAGTCCCGGTATACCTGATAGCACACCCGTCATCAAAGCCTTACAGGAACGGAATATAGAGATTATCTCGGAAATCGAGTTCGCGGGTCGTCACTCCACAGCGAAAATGATATGCATCACCGGTAGCAACGGCAAAACGACCACCACCCTGCTCACTCACCATCTCTTGACGCACGGAGGGATAGATGCAGGCTTGGCAGGCAATGTGGGATACAGTTTGGCGGCACAAGTGGCAGAGAACGCACACCCTGTGTATGTGGTGGAACTATCCAGTTTTCAGTTGGACGGAATGTCACGCTTCAAAGCAGACATTGGCGTATTGACCAATATCACGCCGGACCATTTAGACCGCTATGACTACAAGTTTGAAAACTATGTAGCCTCAAAATTCAGGATACTACAAAACATGGATGCACACTGTCTTTTTATACATAGTCAAGATAATATGACCGTTGCAGAGAAAGTATGGGATATGAAGAAGAAACTCTTACCGGAAACGGCATCTTTCACCTCTTCTTTTGCCCTTGAAGATGCCCGATTGGTAGATGGTATTGTGGACGTTGTGTTGGGGGACAGGGCATTTCGCATCCACAAAGATTTGCTCCCTATCAAAGGACAGCACAACATTTGTAACGCCATGGTTGCGATATTGATAGCTATGAGAATGGGACTTAGTGACGAGGCTATCACGGAGGGACTGCAAACTTTCCCGCAAGTGCCCCATCGCATGGAAACTGTGGCCATAAAGGACGGTGTGATTTATATTAATGACTCCAAAGCCACTAACGTTGATGCGGCGTGGTACGCCCTCGACAGCCTAACAACACCGGTAGTATGGATTGCAGGGGGTACGGATAAAGGGAACGACTACTCGGTGCTTTTCGACTTGGTAAAGGCAAAAGTGAAAGTCCTGATTTGCATGGGCATAGACAACACCAAACTGATAGAAAGCTTTTCCAACCTCTGCCCGCTCGCCGACACTCATAGCTTGGCAGAAGCGCTCGCAGAAGTACAGAAACGCGCAAAGGCAGGTGATACGGTACTACTATCGCCTTGTTGTGCGAGTTTTGACCTCTTCAAAAACTATGAGGATAGAGGGGAGCAATTTCGGAAAAGCGTGATTTGAAAGATACATGCTACGAATGACAAAGTGTCCGTTGATATTGGCGCCTATGGAGGATGTTACGAATCCCCCTTTCCGCAAGTTTTGCAAGCGATATGGGGCGGATTGGTTGTATTCCGAGTTTGTGTCTGCCGATGCGTTGGTGCGTTCGATTTCGCAGACGATGAAAAAGTTGGCAATAGAGGATGTCGAGCGACCGGTCACGATACAGATTTATGGTCGGTTCATTGATTCGATGGTGGAGGCTGCTAAGCTGGTGGAAGAGGTGAAGCCCGATTTTATAGACCTCAATTTTGGTTGTCCTGTGAAGCGGGTGGCACAAAAAGGTGCCGGTGCGGGCATGCTGCGGGATATACCTTTGATGGTGGACATGGCTCGACAAGTTGTGAAAGCAGTGAAAATACCTGTAACGGCAAAAACGCGCTTGGGATGGGACAGCGAGCATATTATCATTGATGACATTGCGGAGCAATTGCAAGATGTAGGCATACAGGCACTTGCCATACATGGACGTACCCGTTCGCAGATGTACACCGGCACGGCTGACTGGGAGCCGATTGGACGAGTCAAAAATAATCCACGCATCAAGATACCTATCATCGGCAACGGTGACATTGACAGTCCGCAGAAGGCAAAAGAAGCGTTTGAAAAGTACGGTGTGGATGGTGTTATGATAGGTCGTGCGAGCATTGGCAGTCCTTGGATATTTCAACAGATAAAGCACTATTTTGAAACCGGAGAATTATTGGCAACTCCATCTGTGGCAGAGCAGATAGCGATTGTCAAAGAGCAGCTGACAGGAACTATGGAGTGGCTTGATGAACCAAGAGGGATATTGCATTTTCGTCGCCATCTTGCCGCCATGTTCAAGGGACTGCCGCATTTCCGCGAGTTGCGAATTGAGATGCTTCGTTCTAATACGAAAGAAGAATTGTGGCATGTATTGGGAAAAATCGGGGAACGATACCAATAAGCGGAAGATGCCATACAGATTCAGATATTTTTTTTGTAAAAAAAGAGTAATTCATCCAAAAATTTTACTACCTTTGCACCCATTAACATATTGAGTTGTACAATCAAATTGCAAACGTTTGTTGAAAAAGTAAGTGTAGGTATTTATTTAAAATTTGACGACGACGATGACGCAGGAGCCGAAAAAAGAAATAAAAGAGACTTTTTTACAGCAGGACCCGATGTTGGAGCCTTTTAGGCTTGTGATTCAGAACAGGCATCGGAATTTTGTGTTGCGTGAGGCAGGCTTTCTGGACAATGAACACAAGCGACTGGCGGACGCATTTAATTCCTATATGTATTACGGGCTCCATCGCCTCAAGGATGGCTGGGTGTTTAGAGAATGGGCTCCGCATGCAAAATATATTTGGCTGATTGGCGACTTTTCCGACTGGGTGCGCAAAGACGAGTTTCAATTGACACGTATGGAGGGTGGTAATTGGGAAATCAAATTGCCCTTGTCCACGCTCGCTCATCAAATGAAATATCGCCTCTTTATAGAATGGGAAGGAGGCTGTGGCGAGAGATTGCCCTCATATGTCCGACGAGCGGTGCAGAACGAAACGACCAAGACTTTCGATGCCCAAGTATGGGTCCCACCCCAAGAATACAAATGGCGCAAGGCTTTCAAACAAAAATTGACTAATCCACTGCTGTATGAGGTGCATATCGGCATGAGTTCCGAGCGGTACGGGGTGACGACCTTCGAGCAATTCAGAACGGAAACACTCCCCCGCATCGTTGCTTTGGGCTATAATGCGCTCCAAATCATGGGCATTCACGAACATCCATACTACGGCTCTTTCGGCTATCAGGTATCCAATTTTTTTGCCGTCAGTTCTCGTTTCGGTACACCGGAGGACTTGAAGCGACTGATTGATGATGCCCACAGTCACGGTATCGCCGTCATCATGGACATTGTTCATTCTCACGCCGTGAAAAACGAATTGGAAGGCCTCAGTCGCTTTGATGGCTCCTATAGCCAATATTTCTACGAAGGCGACCGCGGTGAACACAAACTCTGGCAGTCCCGATGCTTCGATTACGGTAAGAATGAGGTGCTGAACTTCCTATTGTCTAACTGCAAATTTTGGTTGGAAGAATATCATTTTGACGGCTTCCGCTTTGATGGCATCACGAGTATGCTGTATTGGGACCACGGTCTGGGGCGCGACTTCACGGAATACAAATTCTATTTTGACGGCAATCAAGACGATAATGCCATCACCTATCTAACGCTTGCCAACCGCCTAATACATCAGGTGAACCCCAACGCGGTGACAATAGCGGAAGACATGAGTGGCATGCCCGGTCTAGCGACACCTATTGAGGCTTGGGGTATGGGTTTCGATTTCCGCATGAGCATGGGAGCACCCGATTATTGGATAAAGCTCATCAAGGACTACCGTGATGAGGACTGGCATGTAGGTAACCTCTTTTACGAACTGACCAACAAACGGGCAGAGGAACATACCATTAGTTACGCAGAAAGCCACGACCAGGCGATGGTGGGCGACCAGACATTGATATTCCGCTTGGTAGGCAATGAAATGTACACTTCCATGGACGTTTTCAATCGAAACATACTTGTGGATAGGGGCATAGCCTTGCACAAGTTGATACGCCTACTGACGATTACGACTGCGGGTGATGGGTATCTCAATTTTATGGGCAACGAATGGGGACATCCCGAATGGATAGATTTTCCGCGTGACGGCAACAATTGGAGCTATCACTACGCTCGCCGACAGTGGTCACTGGCAGATGACACGAACTTGCGCTACCGCTTTCTGAACGAGTTTGATAAGGCGATGCTCAAAATGGTCAAAGAGGAGAATATACTGAAGTATCGACCTCAAGCGCATGTCAGGGACAACGAGCGGCAGATATTGGCTTTCACGCGAGGAAATATAGTCTTTGTTTTTAATTTCAATCCGACACAATCTTTCTCTGATTATCGCTTTGGCATTGCAGCAGGGAAATACACCGAGATATTGAACACTGACAGCCCGCAGTTTGACGGCTTCGGGCGCATAGACGAGCAAATGGAACATTTCACCATGCCGGTGGATGAAGGGTATAATGTGCTGAGTCTGTATTTACCCGCCCGCACAGCGGTGGTGATGAAAAAAATGTAGGAATGTAGGGGCGGGGCTTGCCCGCCCAATGTAGGAATGTAGGGGCGGGGCTTGCCCGCCCAATGTAGGAATGTAGGGGCGGGGCTTGCCCGCCCAATGTAGAAATTGAGAAATGTAGAAATGTAGAAATTGAGGAAGGAGGTTGCGGGTCAAGCCTACAATGACGGACGGGCAGCAAGGAAATAGCCCTTTGGGCAATGTAGAAATGTAGAAATTATGAAAGAGAGTGCAATAAAAGAAAAGAGTAAAACAAATGACTATTAATTCCTAAATTCCTAAATTTCTTAATTCCTAAATTAATATTATAAGGTATGGCATACATAGATTTTAACAAAGATGAATTGGTGGACTTGGAATATTCCTTGCACCGTGAAATTCTGCAGACCAATCGGGCCGGCGGATACTTGTCAACGACCATTGTTGGTTGTAATACCCGTAAATATCACGGGTTGCTCATTGTCCCTATTGACGAATTTAATGGGGACAATCACGTACTTTTGTCCGCCTTGGACGAAACAATCATCCAACAAGGCAAGGAATTTAACTTCGGAATACGTCGCTATTCGGAAGTTTATAAGCCCAACGGACATAAGTACATCGTTGATTTTGAATATACGCCGGTATGTACGTGGACCTACCGTGTGGGCGGCGTGTTGTTGAAGAAAGAGTTGCTATTGGTGCACAATGAAAGCACTGTGTTAGTGCGTTATACCTTATTGGAAGCGACGAGCGCGACGACTTTGCGGCTACGTCCCTTTCTGGCATATCGCAACGTGCACGGTCTGACAAAGGCGAATTCGGCTGCCAACTCAAGCTATAAAGTCGTCGAAAATGGTATCAGCATGAAGTTGTACAACGATTTTCCAACCCTCAATATGCAGTTGAGCAAAAAGAACGAATTTGTGGCAGCCCCCGACTGGTATTACAATGTAGAGTACTCGGAGGAGCGCAATCGGGGCTATGACTTTCAGGAAGACTTGCTCACACCGGGCTATTTCGACATACCCATAAAGAAGGGAGAGAGCGTTATTTTTTCTGCTTCTACGGAGATTGCGGCGACTGCCCGCCTGAAAGCGAAGTTAGATACCCTCGTGGAAAGCCGTCCGCCACGGGATAGCTTTGAGGACTGCCTGAAATACTCGGCATCCCAATTTATCATCAAGAAGGGAAAAAGTACGGAAATCGTCGCGGGCTACCCGTGGTTTGGTGCTTGGGGACGGGACACGTTTATTGCCCTACCGGGTTTGACGTTGGCAGCAAATGGCGGTGTGGAAGCTTGTGAGGATGTGTTAGACACTATGTGTCGCAGTCTGCGTGATGGCCTATTCCCCAACGTCGGACACGGGGAAAATGCTGCTTACAATTCGGTGGACGCACCGATGTGGTTTTTCAAATCCTTACAGGAGTACGGGTACGCAGTGAAAGACGATGCACAGGTATGGAAGAAATACGGCAGCAAAGTCGTCAATATCTTAGAATCATATAAAAAAGGTGTCAATCCCTACGTGCTCATGCACGAAAATGGGCTGATATGGGCGAACGAACCGGGGAAAGCACTTACGTGGATGGATGCGATTGTGGACGGACAACCGGTCACGCCGCGTGGTGGCTATCAAGTGGAGGTTAATGCTTTGTGGTACAATGCCATTTGTTATGCTTTGCAGTTGGCAAAAGCCGGTGGCGACACGAAGTTTGTAAAAGCATGGAAAGAGTTGCCCGCAAAGATAAAGGAGAGTTTTCTGAGTACTTTCTGGTATGATGAAAAAGAATACTTGGCAGATTTTGTTGCCTTCGATGTCAACGCCAATGCAAATGTCGATGCCAATTACAATGTCATCGTCAATGCCAATGGGGAAGTTCAGAATGTGTATGTTCGCCCCAATCAGATTGTGGCAGCAGCTTTGGAGTACAGTCCGCTTGACGATGAGCAAAAGCGTGGCGTTATCGAGGTGGTGCGCTTAGAATTGCTAACACGCAGGGGCTTGCGTACGCTGTCGCCCAAAAATCCATGGTTTCAGGGTTTGTACGGTGGCTCTCAGGCAGTGCGCGATTCGGCCTACCATCAGGGAACGGTATGGCCATGGCTCATAGGGTATTACATTGAGGCAAACCTCCGTCTTTACGGCAAAGCGTTTGTACCCGAAGCGCGTGAAATAATTGCAGCTTTTGAGGAAGAAATCAACAACTACGGGATATGTTCCATAGGGGAAGTTTACGACGGGAATCCTCCCAGCGATCCGAATGGCTGCATTTCACAAGCATGGAGTGTCGGTGAAGTGTTGAGGAGTATTGCGTTAGTAGAAAAATATGCAAAATTAAAAAACGAATGAGATGAAAGTATTAATGTTCGGCTGGGAATTTCCACCTCACATTGCGGGGGGCTTAGGGACAGCTTGTCTTGGTCTAACCAAAGGACTTAGCAGGCAAAATGTGGAAGTTCTCTTTGTTATGCCGAAAGCGTCGGGAGACGAAGATCAGAGTGCGGTGAAAATCATCGACGCTTCGAATGTAGAAGCAGATTTTCACGCTTTGGAGTATGAAAATTATCTGAGAAACATTCAGTTCTTGGGTATAGATTCTAATTTAGTGCCTTACCTTGACCCTGAAAGTTTTGAGTATGAAGTGAATGAATACTTAAAAGGGAGGAACTTAAAAAGTACCATTTCCTACAAGAATAAGTATAATTTCTCGGGGAAATATGGTGTGAACCTGATGGAAGAAGTTGCCAGATACGCTTTGGTAGCCGCCTCTATCGCAAGGGACCAGTCCTTTGATGTCATTCATGCCCACGATTGGTTGACGTATGCGGCGGGGATTGCTGCCAAGCGGGTATCAGGGAAGCCGTTGGTAATCCATGTTCACGCCACGGAGTATGACCGTAGTGGGGAAAATATCAATCAGGCGGTGTATGACATGGAACGGATGGGGATGATGGCCGCAGACTGTGTAGTTACGGTGAGCAATCTGACCCGCAACATCGTTATCAGTCGCTACGGTATTTCTCCACAGAAGGTGGTGACGGTGCATAATGCTGTTGATTTCCAGTCTTATACAGATTTGAATATCGAGAAAAGTGTGCGAGAAAAGGTGGTAACCTTTTTGGGGCGCATCACCTTCCAAAAGGGACCAGAATATTTCATCGAAGCAGCCGCGAAAGTACTGAAATACTGTCCGAACACTCGCTTTGTGATGGCAGGAAATGGCGACTTGATGAATCGCTCTATCCGGCGTGTAGCGCAGTTGAAGATAGCTTCGCGTTTTCACTTTACAGGATTTCTTCGTGGGCAGGACGTGCAGAAGATGTTTGCACATAGCGACATTTATGTAATGCCTTCTGTATCAGAGCCTTTCGGTATTTCGCCCTTAGAGGCAATGCGCTCAGGCGTGCCGACGATTATTTCTAAACAGTCAGGCGTTGCCGAGGTCTTGCAGCACGCTATAAAAATTAACTTTTGGGACATTGACGAGTTGGCAAATTCCATCTACGGGTTACTGACCTATCCGGCGATGGCAAAAGTGGCAGGAAAATACGGACTCGAAGAAGTGAACACCCTAAAATGGGACAATGCAGCAGTGAAATTAAAGAAAATATATAAAGAAGTGAAAAATGTAGAAATGTAGGGGCGCGGTTGGCGCGCCCAATGTAGAAATTGAGAAATTGAGAAATGTAGGGGCGGGGTTTGTCCGCCCAATGTAGAAATTGAGAAATTGAGTAATGTAGAAATTATGAAAGAGAATGCAATAAAAGAGTAAAAAAAATGACAACTAATTCCTAAATTCCTAAATTCCTAAATTCCTAAATTTTAAAATTTTAAATATACGATTATGGCAAAAAAAACAATTTGTCTTTACTTTGAGGTGCACCAGCCGGTGCGTCTTCGGAAATATCAATTTTTTGATATAGGAAAAAAACACGATTATTACGATGATTTTGAAAATCGTGTGAGTACACAGAATATGGCGAACAGCTGCTATTTGCCAGCGAATCGCATTCTGTTGAAGTTACTGAAAGAATACAGTACCCGTTTTAAGGTCGCCTTTTCAATACCGGGTATTTCCTTGGAATTGTTTCAGAAATATGCACCGGAAGTAATTAAAAGTTTTCAGGAATTGGCGAAAACAGGATGCGTAGAGTTTGTCGTCCAGTCATACTCCCACTCGCTGTCAGAGTTTATTGATGAAGTTGAATTTAAGCAACAGCTTGTGCGAAATGCTACCCTCATCAAAGAATTGTTCGGTCAAACACCCAAAACATTCCGCAGTACGGCGATGATTTACTCCGACCATATTGGTGAATTAGTGGCTAAGATGGGCTATACGACAGTGCTAACGGAAGGAGCTAAGCAGATTTTAGGATGGAAGAGTCCGAACTTTGTTTATGCGAATGCGATAAATCCCAAGTTGAAGCTATTGTTGCGCAATGTTGACCTGTGTGATGATATTACCTTGCGTTTTGGCAACAGGGCATGGGACCAATGGCCACTGACTTCGGACAAATATGCGCAATGGCTCGCTACTTCCGTCAAAGACAGCGATGTGGTTAATTTGTTTTTCAACTACAAGGTGTTTGGTGCATACCACAAAGCGGATACGGGCATTTTTGCCTTTTGGGAACATTTCCCGAAAGCAATTTTGTCGCATCCCGACATAGAATTTCTTACTCCTACGGAGGCAACGAAAAAGCACCTTTCGGTGGCACCCTTGAATGTGCCCTTCCCGATTTCATGGGCGGATGAGGAAAGAGATGTGACGGCTTGGTTAGGCAACGAAATGCAGGAAGAAGCGTTTGAGGACTTGTATAAAGTGCGCGACTTGGTGACGCAAATAGATGACCCCGATTTGAATCAGGATTTTACCTATTTGCAGGAGAGTGATAACCTGTATTATATGTGTACGAAATTATTTTCTACGTATGGAGCAAGCAAACACCACACGCCCTATTCATCTCCTTATGAGGCATTTATCAATTATATGAACATTGTAAGCGACTTTTTAGACCGTGTGGACAGAAAGAAAGAGGAAGTTTCATCGAAAAAAGTTGCACCAAAGACAGTGAAGGCGAAGGCTACACCGAAGGCGGTGAAGGCGAAAACTGAACCGAAGGCAGTAAAGGCTAAGGCTGATACAAAGGCGGTGAAGGCGAAGGCCGCATCGAAGGTAGTGAAAGGTCGTTGATGAGCGGACGAGAAAAATGTCCGATGTTTCAACTGTGTGACAATTTTTTTCACAAATTTATTTTGGTTTATTATTTTTTTAGCAAAAAAAAATGTATTTTTGCACGGTATTTTGCATTTATCAAATAATAAACCCCAAAATAAAAAAAAGTAAAAAACTATGAGCAACCTCCTTACATCTTCCATCGGGAAAAAATTAGTGATGAGCATTAGCGGGCTTTTCCTGATTACATTCTTATGTGTGCACCTGACAATCAATCTGTTTATACTATTCGACTCCAGCGGAGAGCTATTCAACTTGGGAGCTCATTTTATGACCAATCCGGTTATCAAGATTATCGAGTATGTACTGTTTGCAGGACTTATCGTCCATTTCACTTGGGCAACAGTGCTCACTATTCAGAATCTTAGAGCACGTCCCGTGGGCTATGCTAAGAGCAAGCAAGGCGAAAATGCCAATTGGGCATCCCGAAATATGTTTATCATCGGTGGCGTTATCCTGATTTTCCTCATTATTCACCTCTATAACTTCTGGTGGAACATCAAAGGCTTCGGCGAATTGTTTGGAATAGGCGAACCCGTGTCAAAAGTAATTATTGATGGGGTAGAAATGCACGATACATACGCATTAGTAGCCGGTCTGCTCAGAAATAGTGTGTGCTATTGTATCATATATATAATAGGTGCCATTTTCTTGGGCCTTCACTTGACACACGGTTTCTGGTCGGCTTTCCAGAGCATTGGTTTCTCGAACGACCTCTGGCGGAAACGCTTGGAAGTGGTAGCCTACCTTTTTGCCGTTATTATTGCCCTTGGCTTCGGAATTATCCCTGTATCCTTTTTGATTGGTTGCGCGTGAAAAAAATCTGTATTGCTTTTATTGTCGCTATCATTGGCGTGAGTGGGTGTGAAGATCTCTTCAAGCCTTATGAGGGGGTGATTGGCCCTTTATCGCTCATCGTATCCCCAGCAATAGACACCTTGCATGTTGGTGATACACTATGGCTCATTGCCGGATTTAGCAGTCAATTGCGCACAAACACAGGAAAAAAGTTTGATATTTTCGATAATGCCAGCATTGATGTGAAAATAAGAGTAGAATCGTTTACCGATGGTCTTACATCGTATTACAGTTTTACTTATGCGGAACAAATTTCTTGTAATGACGGAACTTGTAGATTAAAACACCCTATTCCACTCACTCAGATAGGCTCTTTCTTTTTAGTAGCTGAAAAATTAGATGACTATGACCCCATTTCGGGAGCACTACGCCTGCGAAGTGGAACAAAAATAGCACGTGTAGGAGTGCAGTACGAATTTATACCGGACAAGCAAGCACGATTTGATGAACTGAGTAACTCAGATGACAAAGAGTTGGTTCAAATCGGCGATGTGGCTTATCCATTTGTTGTGATTTAATGATAAAAAAACTGTAAAATAAAAACCTACATAATAAGACCAATAAATAAAACCAATAAAATAAAGAATATGTCTTCATTAGATTCAAAAATTCCAGCCGGTCCCTTATCCGAGAAGTGGTCAACGCACAAAGCACATATTGGCGTTGTGAATCCGGCGAACAAAAAGAAGTTGGATATTATCGTTGTCGGCACCGGTCTTGCCGGTGGCTCTGCTGCCGCCAGTCTCGCCGAATTGGGCTATAACGTGACGGTTTTCTGCTATCAGGATTCTCCTCGCCGTGCACATTCTATTGCGGCTCAGGGAGGTATCAATGCGGCCAAGAACTATCAGAACGATAATGATTCCGTTTTCCGGCTCTTTTATGAAACCATTAAAGGGGGCGACTATCGCGCTCGCGAAGCCAATGTCTATCGTCTGGCGGAAGTTAGCAACTCCATCATTGACCAATGTGTGGCGCAGGGAGTACCTTTCGCCCGTGAATATGGCGGTTTGCTCGCCAACCGCTCTTTTGGCGGTGCCTTGGTTAGCCGCACCTTCTATGCTCGCGGTCAAACCGGTCAGCAGTTGCTGTTAGGTTGCTATGGTGCCTTGAATAGGCAAGTGGCTGCTGGCAAAGTGAAAGTTTTTAACCGCCATGAAGTGCTTGATGTGGTAGTACTCGACGGAAAAGCTCGGGGCGTCATCGCTCGCGACTTAGTGTCCGGCAAAATCGAACGCTTCGGTGCACATGCCGTTGTCCTGGCGACCGGTGGATATGGGAATGTCTTTTTTCTTTCCACCAATGCGATGGGCTGTAACGTAAGTGCTGCCTGGCAAGCCTATAAACGCGGTGCTTGCTTCGGAAACCCTTGTTTTGTGCAAATCCATCCTACTTGTATCCCCGTGCACGGCGACCAACAGAGCAAACTGACCCTGATGTCCGAATCACTGCGCAACGACGGTCGTGTGTGGGTGCCTAAGAAGATGGAAGATGCCAAGAAATTGCAAGAAGGTAAACTTAACCCGAACGATATACCCGATGAAGACCGCGATTTCTACTTAGAGCGTCGCTATCCTGCTTTCGGCAATCTTGTTCCCCGCGATGTGGCTTCCCGTGCGGCGAAAGAAAGATGCGATGCTGGTTTCGGCGTCAACAATACCGGTAAAGCCGTATTCTTGGATTTCAAATACGCTATTGAGCAGTTGGGACGTGACACGATAGCTAAGCGCTACGGCAACCTTTTCCAAATGTACGAAAAGATTACGGACACCGACCCTTACAAAAATCCGATGATGATTTATCCTGCCATCCACTATTCCATGGGCGGACTGTGGGTGGATTACAATTTGATGACCACCATTCCTGGTTTGTATGCTATCGGTGAGTGTAATTTTTCTGACCACGGTGCTAACCGCTTGGGTGCTTCGGCACTGATGCAGGGTTTGGCCGACGGTTATTTTATTTTACCCTATACGATAGGTGATTATCTGGCAAAAGAAATCGCGACACCAAAAATCAATACTAATGCACCGGAGTTTGATGCAGCTGAAAAGCAGGTGACCGAGCGTTTACGCAAACTGTATGATATTCAAGGTACTAAATCGCCCGACCACTTCCACAAGGAGTTAGGACATATTATGTGGGATTTCGTCGGCATGGCACGCGACGACGAGGGATTGCGTAAAGCCGCCGAGTTACTCACCAAAGTGAAAGACGATTTTTACAAAGATTTGCGTGTGGTAGGTGAATTTACCGCCATGAACAATGAGCTCGAGAAAGCTGGTCGCGTGGCAGACTTTATTGAATTGGCCACTTTGATGGCAAAAGATGCCTTAGACAGACTCGAATCCTGTGGCGGTCATTTGCGCATCGAATCTTCTACTCCTGAAGGTGAAGCGCAAAGAAACGATGAGAAATTTAAATATGTTTCCGTTTGGGAACATAAAGGCGAGGACCAAGAGCCTGAATTACACAAAGAAGATTTGGTCTTCGAGAACATTGAGTTAGCACAGCGTTCCTACAAATAAGTTTGATTTAAATTCTAATTTCTATATTTTTAATTTCTACATTCTAATTTCTAAATTTTTAAATTTTTAATTTCTACATTTCTAAATTACTACATTTCTAAATTTTTAAATTATAAGGTATGGCTGATACAATATTAAAAGAGTTGACACTAAAAGTATGGCGTCAGAAAGATAGAAAATCAAAGGGAAAATTTGAAACATACAAAGTACATAATGTTTCTACGGGCACTTCTTTTTTAGAGATGTTAGACATTTTGAACGAGCAATTGGTGAGTGAAAAGCAAGAGCCGATAGCCTTCGACCACGATTGCCGTGAGGGCATTTGCGGGATGTGCAGTTTGTTCATTGACGGACGGGCACACGGTCCTGACCGTGATGTGACGACCTGCCAGTTACACATGCGCAGATTTAAAGACGGTGCTACGATTACCATTGAACCGTGGCGTTCAGGGGCTTTCCCTGTTATCAAAGATTTAATCGTTGACCGCAAGGCTTACGAAAAAATACTTCAGGCAGGAGGCTACGTTTCCGTGAATACGGGTGGTGTACCGGATGCCAATGCTATCCCTATCCCCAATGAGAAAGCGGAAGAAGCGATGGACGCTGCTGCTTGTATTGGTTGCGGTGCTTGTGTGGCAACCTGCAAAAATGGCTCTGCTATGCTCTTTGTGGCAGCGAAAGTATCTCAGCTTGCCCTCTTACCACAAGGGAAAGTGGAAACAGCGCGTAGAGCCAAAGCAATGGTTGCCAAGATGGACGAACTGGGTTTCGGGAATTGTACCAATACCGGTGCTTGCCAAACAGAATGTCCCAAAGGCATTTCCATCTCCCATATCGCACGTTTGAATAGGGAATACCTTTTGGCGAAAGTAAAGGACTGACAATATTTTATGCTTTACCCCTTAAAATTTCATCCCATCATCAAGCAAACCATTTGGGGTGGCGTGAAATTGGCCTACAAAAGTACCGATGTAAAGTCCTCTATTGGCGAAAGTTGGGAAATATCTGGCGTACAAGACGACATCTCCGTTGTTTCCGACGGTGCGTTAGCGGGTAATAGCTTGGAGGAATTGACGGAAGTATATATGGGCGACCTCGTGGGGGATGCAGTCTATGAAAAGTTCGGCGTTGAATTTCCCTTATTAATCAAGTATATAGATGCCTGCGACGACCTTTCCATTCAGGTGCATCCGGACGATAAAACAGCCAAAGAACGCCACAACGCTTTCGGCAAAACCGAAATGTGGTACGTCGTGGATACCGAAGGAGATACCAAAGGAGATGATACCGAAAGAGACACCGAAAAGGGTGCTAAGATTTTAATGGGCTTTAACAAGGACACGGACAAGTCCGAATACCTGACCCGCCTTCACAATAACACCCTGACAGACATACTGAACGTAGAAAAAGTACAAAAAGGCGATTGTTTTTTCATTCCAGCAGGCACGGTTCACGCCATCTGTAAGGGCTGTTTATTAGCAGAAATCCAGCAAACATCAGACATCACCTACCGCATTTACGACTATGACCGCAAAGATAAAGACGGGCATCCCCGCGAACTGCACACGGAATTAGCTACGGATGTAATCACCTTCAAAAAGCAGTCACAGCATGCCATCTCATCCCATAGACACAAAAACGAGCCTCAGGACTTAGTCGCCTGTAACTATTTTACCACCAAATATATCCATTTTGATAAAGAACTTGAACGGGACTATATCGTTATGGGCATAGATTCTTTCGTCATCTATATGTGCTTAGACGGCGATTTTGTCATCGCCTATGATACGCGTGGTACGAGCAAATTTGTAAAAATCACAAAGGGAGAAACGGTGCTGCTACCGGCAATTTTCAAACAAGTTTCGCTCATCCCGAAAAATGCCGCCACTATTTTAGAGGTGTACGTGTAATGAAATCAATCGGCTCAATTGGCAATTGGACAATCAGGACAGTCGGGGTAATCACTACCCGAGAAAAACCAATTTGCGACCCCCTTGGGTTCTGTCGTAGCCAACACGACAGAATAGCTTTCGGTTTCCATTTCCATTTCCGTAGTAACATAACATTTGTTCCATCCCTTTTTCAGGGAGAGCTTATAGGTAAAATCCGAATATCCACCGCTTATAGTGACATCACTATCCACGTACATAAAAATTCTCCCTGACTGAGTTCCGTTCACACCGCTAGTACGACATTGGAAATTGCCAACTACACTTCCATTTTTATATGCCACAATACTTGCGGTAAAACCTTTGGCATTTTTATTGCTAACATGGAGCCCCCCCATCATGCAAACGGGAAATGATTTAAGATAGGCAGTATCAACAGTTGCAGGCAAATAAAGTGTAAAACCACCGTCCACGTACGCTCCTGTCGCCACAACACGTTGAGTATCAGTGTCAATAATCGCTCTAACTTCATCCACTTCTACATCCCAAGTGGGTGCTTTTGCTTGAATTTTACCATCAAAATTACCGCCGCTATTCGTGCTATTATTGGTGGTAGCATCACTTACAGTATAAGTGTTACTTGTAAATTCATCGTTTACTTTTTTCAATTTAATAACTGTACCATCGGAAAAAAGCAATATAAGATTCGGTGCTACACAAGTATATATCCCCGAAACAGACTCTCCATCCCTAAATCCTGTGAACGCAGTTGGGGAGGTAAATGCAATCGTCGTTTTACTACCATACTCATCTATCTCATCGGTCAAAGCCAATACAATACCTTCCAAATCTTCACCCTGTTCGTTCTTGTCATCCTTTTCACATGAGCTTAACATACTCATTAGCAGGACTCCAAATAAGATTAAAATATATTTTTTCATCGTCGTTTCGTTCTACGTCTATTTTATGTCTATTTATTTGACGCTGCAAAATTAGATAAAATAATTAGTTGAAAAAATAATTTAACATATTTTTAAGCAATGCTATCATTTTTTCTACCTCTTGTAATCTTTTGTGTCGTATCTGTTATTGATTTTTGCCCTTATTCTGCAAAACACGAAATTCTTTAATTGCCGCAGCAGGCGAGGGAGAACGAAAAACAAAACTGCCGACAACTAATACATCTGCCCCTGCATCAACCAACAGTTTTCCCGTTGCCGGATTTATCCCACCATCCACTTCAATGAGAGCACCGCTGTTGCTCTTTTGTATTAACGCTTTCAGTTTTTTTACCTTTTCGATGGAATTTTTGATAAACGATTGTCCCCCAAAACCGGGATTGACACTCATAATAAGCACGACATCGACCTCGTTGATGATTTCCTCTAAGGACTGTATGGCGGTATGCGGATTCAGGGCAACTCCCGCTTTGATGCCCAATGATTTTATGTGCTGTATGGTACGGTGCAGATGCGTACAGGCTTCGCTATGAACGGTCAAAATATCTGCACCAAGTTTATGAAATTCATCAATATAGCGCTCCGGTTGCACGAGCATCAAATGCACATCCAAGGGTTTGGGCGTTGCCGCTTTTATCTGTGCCACAATCGGCATTCCATACGTGATGTTCGGTACAAAAACACCATCCATAATGTCTAAATGTACCCAGTCCGCCTCACTGTTATTGAACATCTCCAAGTCTTTTGAAAGATGCAGAAAATCAGCTGATAAAAGTGAAAGTGCGAGCATTGTATTCATGATTTTTATTGTTAATACCAACTAGCATACATGGAATAAGATTCTACGATGCGAATGATTTCATTGTTAAGCAATTCTTCTCCAACCTGTTTCATCTTTTTGGCAGGGATACCTGCATACACCCAACCGGATTCAACGACCGTTCCCTTGGTGACAACGCTCCCCGCCGCCACAATCGCATTACTCTCAATCACAGCATCATCTAACACCACAGCACCCATTCCAATCAATACATTATCATGTATCGTGCATCCGTGTACAACCGCATTGTGGGCAATGGAAACATTGTTGCCGATAGTGGTAGGCGACTTTTTATAGGTGCCATGAACGGTGGCATTGTCCTGAATATTAACCTTACTGCCTATTTTTATGTAGTGTACATCTCCGCGCAACACTGCCCCAAACCAGATACTGCAATCGTCGCCCATCTCCACTTCGCCCACCACGACCGCATTATCCGCTAAAAAGCAGTTTTCCCCAAATTTGGGCATATATCCGTTCAATTCCTTTATTATAGCCATACTGCTTTCATTTTTGTACCAATTTCAACGTATCCATCGCAATAACCAATTCTTCGTTGGTAGTGACAGTCATCACCGTAGGTTTGGAATGGTCTTTGGTAAGGACTGCATCCACGCCTCGCGCTGATTCATTCGCCTCATTGTTGAAAATGAGCCCTAAATAGGCTAATCCATCGCATACCAATTTGCGGATAGCGGTATTGTTTTCCCCTATGCCACCGGTGAAAATGATTAAATCCACTCCATTAAGGACTGCGGTGTAGGAGCCGATGTACTTTTTTATATTATAGTAAAAGACATCCAATGCCAACTGGGCTTGTTTATGGCCATCTGCGGCTGCGGCTGTAAGTTCTCTAAAATCAGAGGAAAGTTCCGAAATACCGGCAATACCCGACTTTTTATTAATCAATTCGTTTGCTTTTACGGAGTCGAAATTTTCTTTTTCGCAGATATACAACAAAGCCCCTACATCCAAGTCGCCACAGCGAGTACCCATCACTAAACCTGCCACAGGTGTGAACCCCATGGAAGTATCGATTGATTTTCCCTTGTCAATAGCCGTAATGGAAGCACCGTTACCAAGATGACAGGTGATAATCTTTTTCTCTTTTATGTCCCAGCCTAAAATGCGACAAGCCTTTTCAGCCACATATTTGTGAGAGGTGCCGTGAAAGCCGTATCTGCGAACTCCATATTTTTTGTAGTATTCGTATGGTACACCGTAAATATAAGCTTGGGGCGGTAAAGTCTGGTGAAAAGAAGTGTCAAAAACGGCTACTTGCGGTACTTTCGGCAGGACTTTGAGAATTGTTTCAATACCCTTCAAATGAGCCGGATTATGCAGCGGTGCAAGCTCTTGACACAGCCTGATTTTCCCGATGACATCCTCATTGATGAGCGTACTTTCGGTAAAATATTCCCCACCGTGAGCGATGCGGTGACCGACAGCATCGATTTCCTCTAAGGAACCGATTACACCGTACTCGGGAGCTGTCAAGGCTTTCAGGAGTAAATTTATACCTGCCGTATGGTCGGGAATTGATTCTTCCTTCACAATCGGTGCCTTACCGGCGGTTTTGTGGGTAAATCCGCCTACTGGAAGACCGATTTTTTCAACGATGCCCTTGGCCGCCAAAACCGGCTCTGTGGCCATTTCAAGGAGTTGGTACTTAATAGAAGAACTACCACAATTTAATACAAGTATGTTCATATTTTTGCTTTTTAGGTTAATTCACTCCCATACCGTAGGCTAAAGCCTACGGTTAATAAAGTACTGTCCCTGCGGGACAAGACACCGTTTGCGAAAAATAGCACCTGAAAAAAATAATTAGCCATATTTTTCACCTTTTATTTCAGTGTCTTTTTCACCATCACTTCTTCATAGCTTTCTATGAAGTCGCCAACTTGGATATCGCTGTAATTGACGATGTTCAGACCACATTCAAATCCTTTGCTTACTTCTTTCACATCGTCTTTGAAGCGCTTCAAGGAGCCGAGTTCGCCACTGTGTATGACAATTCCATCGCGTATGAGCCTGATTTTCGTGGCACGTACCACTTTTCCATCTCTGACAATACAGCCAGCAACGGTACCGACTTTCGTTATGTTATATACTTCAAGTACCTCTACGGACGATGTAATTTCTTCTTTTATTTCAGGCGAAAGCATCCCTTCCATTGCAGACGTGAGTTCTTCAATCGCCTTATAGATAACGGAATAGAGGCGGATGTCTATTTGCTCTCGCTCGGCAATTTTACGTGCCCCCACGGAAGGTCGCACTTGGAAACCAACAATGATAGCATTGGAAGCGGCTGCCAGCATGACATCACCTTCGGAAATCTGCCCTACGGCTTTATGAATGACATTCACTTGTATTTCTTCGGTGGACAGTTTTATCAACGAATCCGACAAAGCTTCAACAGAACCGTCCACATCCCCTTTGACAATCACATTCAGTTCTTGGAAGTTACCGATAGCAATGCGACGTCCAATTTCGTCCAACGTAATATGTTTCTGGGTACGTAAGCCTTGTTCACGCTGCAATTGCTCGCGTTTATTGGCTAAAATACGAGCTTCTTTTTCATTGCTCATGACATTGAATTTGTCTCCCGCCTGGGGCGCACCACTTAATCCGAGAATTAAGGCAGGCTCTGAGGGAGCAACTTCTGTGAGGCGTGCACCCCTTTCGTTGAATATGGCTTTGACATTCCCGTGGTATCGACCGGCAAGCACCATATCGCCTACTTTCAATGTCCCTCTCTCCACTAAGACCGTTGCCACATAGCCACGCCCTTTATCCAAAGACGACTCGATAACAGTACCTATCGCTTTTCGGTTTGGATTAGCCTTTAATTCAAGCATTTCCGCTTCAAGTAACACTTTTTCTAACAACTCTTCTATATACAAGCCTTTTTTGGCTGAAATGTCTTGACTTTGGTATTTCCCACCCCACTCTTCCACCAAATAGTTCATCTTTGAAAGAGACTCTTTTATCTTATCGGAATTGGCTCCCGGCTTATCCACTTTATTGATGGCAAACACGATAGGTACACCAGCAGCACTGGCATGATTAATCGCTTCAATCGTCTGGGGCATCACGTTATCGTCTGCCGCAATGATGATAATGGCAATATCCGTCACCTGCGCACCACGAGCACGCATCGCCGTGAAAGCCTCGTGACCGGGGGTGTCAAGGAAAGTCACCGCCCGTCCGTCTGCCAACTGAACACTGTAAGCACCAATATGTTGCGTGATACCACCTGCCTCACCGGCAATCACATTCGTTTTGCGTATATAATCCAACAAAGACGTTTTACCGTGGTCCACGTGCCCCATCACCGTCACAATGGGCGGACGGGGAATCAATAAATCGGGTGTATCTACATCCTCTTCATCTTCAATGGCCTCTTGTATGTCCACACTTACAAATTCCACTTCAAACCCAAATTCACTTGCAATGAGCACAATAGTTTCCGCATCCAAGCGTTGATTGATGGACACAAACAAACCCAAACTCATGCAAGACGAAATAACATCCGTCACAGAAATGTTCATCATCGAAGCAAACTCAACCACAGTCACAAATTCTGTCAATTTCAAAATATGACTTTCCAACTCTTCCAATTCCTGCTCGACCTGCAATTTCTGTTGAACGGCATCGCGTTTATCCCGACGGTGCTTCGAACGGTCAGATTTCCCTTTACTGCCCAAGCGCGCCAAGGTATCCTTGATTTGCTTATCTACGTCCTCATCTTTAATCTCTACGTGCTCGTCCTTTTTCTTCTTCAGCTTTTTTAACTTCTTCTTACTGTCCTCCAACAGAGTAGTTTTGTCAGGACGAGGAATGAGTATTTTTTCTTCCGAGCGTAGTATCCTCTTTCGCTTTTTACGGGTTTCCACGTCCTCGTCATCACTGGCAACAATCGCTTTTATCGGAGGCTCTACCGCCGGACGAACAAATTTTCGACTTTCTTTAAATTCTTGCTTTTCCCGCTCACGCTCTGCCTTGCTCTTTTTGGGCGGGCGTGTCAGTTGATTGATGGAGTTTAAATCAATGGAACCGATGACTTTCAAGTCATTCACTACCGGTTGCTTTATTCTGAAGCCCTGTTCTACTACGAGCTCCTCTTCATCATCAATATCATCAATATCCTCTATAGCTATGGCATCAGCACCGTCGTCTATTTCCGCCAAGCCAACAGGAAAATCTTCACCGTCGCCCCGAGCAATATCTTCACCGTCGCCTCTATCAGTATCTAAAGAGTTTTCTGTATCTACAAGAGTATCTGTATGAGTATCTACAAGAGTATCTGTATGAGTATCTACCAGAGTATCTGCAACTTCATTTGCAGTTGATGTGGCATTGGCATCGGTATCGGTATTGACATTTGGTTGTTCCTCTACATTCTCTTTTTCTTCTTCCGGTTGTGCCTCTTTTGTGTGGCCCGTTTCGCTTTCTTGAGGTAGTTTTTTCTTTTTGGTAGCAGCAGGAGTGGACGGGGGATGGGAGGAGGCAATATCCTTCTTTGTTTTTTTCGGCTTCGGATCCTTAAGGTCAATATGGTCGATAACTTTCAGCGTAGCTTCCAACTTAACCTCATTTTTTACGGAAATAAAGGTATCTTCATCTCCTTCATCTCCTTCCGTAATATTGCCTCTATTGTCAATGATTACGGTCTCTTTTTTTCCGTGTGAGCCTTTCGCATCGAGCAATGTGGCTTCCTTTTTCAGCTTACTGTCTGAGGAAAATTCACGAGCAATCATGTCATACTGCGCATCCTCAACTTTTGTATTTGGATCCGAAGGTATGATGACCTTTTTCGCCGCTAAAAAATCGACAATTGTGGTAATTCCCACATTAAATTCCCGAGCTATTTTACTTAATCTTATTGCCATAATGGGCGTTTAATTTTCTTATTACCTCTTATTCAAATTCTGTTTTTAATATACCGAGCACCTCGCGGATAGTTTCCAATTCCAAATCGGTACGTTTTTCCAATTCAAATTCGTCCAATTCAAGTACGCTCTTTGCCGTGTCACAGCCAATACGCTTAAATTCTTCAATAACCCAATCTTCTATTTCGTCCTTAAATTCATCCAACTTCACATCTTCTTCATCTCCTTTATCTACTTCACGATACACATCTATTTCATAATCTGTCAACTGACTTGCCAACTTAATGTTTAAACCGCCTTTACCAATTGCCAAGGATACCTCTTCTGGATTCAGATATACATTTGCTTTCTTCGTTTGGTCGTTGAGTTCAATCTTGTTAATCTTGGCGGGATTCAAAGCGCGGGTAATATATAACTGGATATTGTTAGTATAGTTGATGACATCTATGTTTTCATTTCGTAACTCGCGGACAATGCCGTGAATACGTCCCCCTTTCATACCGACACATGCACCAACAGGGTCAATGCGGTCGTCATAAGATTCAACCGCCACCTTGGCACGTTCGCCGGGTGCCCTCACCACATTTTTTATCGTTATCAAACCGTCAAATATCTCCGGCACCTCATTTTCAAACAACCTTTCCAAGAATAGCGGGGATGTACGGGACAAAACAATGTAAGGAGCAGTATTTCTCATCTCAACCCGAATGACAACCGCCCGAATCGTATCGCCCTTTTTATAAAAGTCGGTAGATATCTGTTCCACTTTGGGAAGAATCAACTCGTTACCGTGCTCGTCCAAAATTAATATCTCCTTTTTCCATACCTGATAGACTTCACCAATGATAATTTGACCTACTCTATCTTTATACTTGCTAAATATGTTATCTTTTTCCAATTCCAGTATCCGTGAAGACAAGTTTTGTCGCAAGGCCAAGACGGCTCTACGACCGAAATCTTGCAACCTGATTTCGTCTGTCACCTCTTCCCCTACTACAAAATCTTCGTCAATCTTTTGGGCTTCCGATAAAGTAATTTCAGTGTTGGAATTCTTCAAATGACCATCGCTTACAATGGTTCGATTTCTCCAAATTTCCAAATCTCCCTTGTCTATATTGATGATGATGTCGAAATTATCATCTGTTCCATATTTTCTCTGAAGCATCCCTTTGAAAATATCTTCCAAGACACTCATCAACGTAGTCCTGTCAATGTTTTTAAATTCTTTAAATTCGGCAAATGACTCAATTAAATTAATGTTTTCCATGATCCTATTTATATGTTTTTTTATATGTTTTTTTAATGCTTTTTATGCTGGCGACTTTTCATCGCATTAGAAAAGGGGCTAAACAGCCCCTCAATTCGCGACAAAGGTAAATAAAAAATTCATTTAATCAAAATAAGAAGTAATTTTTTTAGGGGTAAGTTCAATTAGCACATGAAATTTACGTGCCGTTTCAGGGCAGATACACGGGGCTGCCCCAACGTATTATTTTTTATCTTGTTAATCTTGTTACTTTTGTAGCGATTTTTTACTATTTTTGTGTCCGCAAATAGAAATAAAATGAGTGTAAAAAAAAGATATGCGTTTTGATGAATTAAACTTGGGCGAGGCAGTACTCATGGGCGTTGATGCCATGAATTTTAAAGAAACAACTCCTATTCAGGAGCAGACAATACCTATTATTTTAGAAGGAAAAGATTTGATTGCGTGCGCGCAAACCGGTACCGGCAAGACTGCCGCTTACATTTTGCCACTGCTACATAAACTGACAGCGGAAAAACATTCGGAAAGTTCCGTTAATGCCATTATTATGTCGCCCACACGCGAACTTGCCCAGCAAATTGATATGCAGTTTGAGGGCTTCTCTTACTACGTACCGGTCTCTACGCTTGCTGTTTATGGTGGTGGCGACGGAAATACTTGGGATATTCAGAAACATGGGTTGCAAAATGGTGCAGATATTATTATCGCGACACCGGGACGCTTGATTACCCTGTTGGATATGCACGATATTGACCTTTCTGATGTCCGCTATTTTATTTTGGATGAGGCCGATAGAATGTTAGACATGGGTTTCTATGAAGATATTATGAAAATTGTCAAAAAAATACCCGAAAAGAGGCAGACCATCATGTTTTCCGCCACGATGCCTGCGAAAATCCAACAACTTGCCAAGAATATTTTGCATAACTATGAAGAAGTGAAAATCGCCGTCTCCAAGCCGAATGATGCCATCATGCAAGCCGTTTATATCTGCTATGAGGGGCAAAAAATGGACTTGATTAAAGAAATGTTTTCAAAACAGGTGAAATCGAAGAGCATCATCTTTTCTGCTTCCAAGCTGAAAGTGAAAGACCTTGCCCACACGCTGAAAATTATGAAATTCAGTGTGGCAGCCATGCACTCCGACTTAGAGCAGTCCGAGCGAGAGCAGGTAATGTTGGATTTCAAAAACGGCAAAATATCCATCCTTGTGGCCACAGACATCGTTGCCAGAGGAATTGACATTGAAGACATCGGTATGGTGCTAAACTACGACGTACCGCATGATGCCGAAGATTACATCCACCGCATCGGTAGAACGGCTCGCGCCGGTGCAGACGGATTGGCCGTTACCTTTGTATCCGAAAGAGAACAAGGCAAATTCCAACGCATTGAACAATTCCTTGAACGTGAAATTTACAAAATACCTCTCCCCGCCGGAATCGGCAATAGCCCGAAATATAACCCCGAAGCCTTTGAACACCAAGAAGAAAGAAGAAATGGATTTAGTCGGGGGAAAGGAAATTTTAAAAGAAAAGAGGGGCAAAAGAGAAACGGTGATTTTAGAAAAAACGGCGATTTTAGAAGAAACGGGGGAAATCGAAAACGACGGTAAAAAAGTTCAACGAACATTTGGAGTACGGGAAATACGACGTGGGTCGATTCGTTTTTGCCAATTAAAGACGACCAAGTTGTCACTAAAATTTCCCAACATCAACGGGGCTTGCGTTATGCCGTACCCTTTCATATATTTTTTCACTCGGGGGGTTACAAATGCAAAAAGTTCTTTTGCTGTAATAATTCTGTCATTATCGGTGTCAGCAGCTCCTTTTAGCCCTTCCATCAAATAATAGGTGAACATTCCATTTTTTAAGGTGGATGGTTCGTAGGAAATTTGGTCGGAACGCGAAGAAAGGAAAAGCAATACTTTATCACCAATACCGCCATCATTGCTCGTGACAGTCGATGATTTTATTCTGAAAGCACCTGAATAACAGGCATCTGCAAAAATAATTTTACGCTTTGCTTTGGTATTAGAAAAAATAGAAGACAGGGAGTGAAAATAGAGTGCCCCATCGTGTGCAAGAAAATGACCTACACCCCCATGTCCGCTGAAATAGAGGATGACAATATCCTGGGGATTAGTTTTCGTGAAAATCTCTGTCGTCACTTTCAGTATATTACTCACCGTAGCATCTTTATTTTTCAGCAATTTAACATTAGAAATGCTTGTTTGCTTGGCAAGTAGTTTGGACATTTCTATGGCATCCGTATGGCAATATTGCAGGCTTCTCCAAGGCTTTTTATATTCGGAAATGCCGACAACGACAGCGTATAACTTGCCTTCTTGCTTCGACTGAGATTGTGCGAAAAAAGAAGCTCCTAAAAAGAAGAAAAAGAGTATCGGTTTTCTCATTATTGACTGCCTTAGTAGCTAAGTAAAATTCAGTATCGTAGATAAATGCGCTATAACAAGGCACAAATATAGTTCAATCTTTTCAAAAAAAAGGATTTTGTTTTGAAAATGTGAATGTAGAGACGCAAAATCTTGCGTCTCTATTTTCGTTCCTCTGTGAGAAAGTTTATCTTTGCAGTGAAAAATGGACTTTGTTCAAATAGATACAAAATGAAACGCTCGGCGACAATCTTTTTCCTCTTAGCAATCCTGTTGAGCCTCTTTGGGGTGAACCTCTTTATCGGTTCTGTGAAGATACCTGCGGGAGCGGTATTTGACATTTTGTGTGGGAATGATGCAGGGCGGGAAACGTGGCGGTATATCGTCCTTTACTCGCGTCTGCCACAGGTTGTTACTGCTTTGTTTGCCGGTGCTGCTTTGGCTACTGCCGGTTTGATGTTACAGACCGTTTTTGCCAATCCTCTGGCGGGGCCGTCGATATTGGGGATTGATGCAGGGGCAAGTCTGGGTGTGGCATTGGTGATGCTGCTGTGCGGAGGAACAATTGGAATGACGGATTTACATTCGGTGAATGGCTATGTGGCGGTGGTAGGTGGTGCATTTATGGGTGCCGCGGTAGTCTTGGGACTTATCATTTTCTTTTCTACCTTTTTACGAAGTAATATCATGCTGTTGATTATTGGAATTATGATTGGCTACCTCAGCTCATCCCTCACGTCACTGCTTAATTTTTTTTCCACCGCAGAAGGTGTTTTTTCATACACCGTATGGGGGATGGGGGACTTCGCCGGCGTTTCGATGCAGCAATTGCCGGTCTTTTGTGGCTTGCTGACTGTTGGTCTGGTGATGGCCTTTTTGTCAATGAAACCATTGAATGCCTTGTTGTTAGGTGAACGATATGCTGCCAATCTGGGGGTAAATGTAAAGAGGACAAGAGCATTTTTGTTTCTTAGCACGGGAATATTGACGGCTGTGACCATCGCTTTTTGCGGACCGATACTGTTTATAGGCTTAGTGGTACCGCATATTGCCCGCCTGTTATTGGGTTCTTCCAACCATAATTTGCTCTTACCGTTTACATTGGTGTTAGGGGCGAACATTGCGATGCTGTGCAATTTAATAAGTGTGCTACCGGGGGCTACGGGGACGATACCGCTGAATGCGATTATGCCGGTATTGGGTGCACCGGTAATTATATATGTGATTGTGAACCAGAAGAAGATACAATATTTTCATTAAAAATTCCCTCTCAGACAAGAGAGGTGAAAAAGGGAGATGTGGAATCGTGAACCAGAAGAAGATACAATATTTTCATTAAAAAATTCCCTCTCAGACAAGAGAGGTGGGAAAGGGAGATGTGGAATGATTTTAACAGGAGAACAGTTGTCAATTGGCTATAACCAGGGCAGGCGCGGCAATACCATCGTTCACGCTGGATTGTCCTTTGCGTTGCGAGAAGGAGAAATGACCTGCCTCTTGGGACAGAATGGAACGGGGAAATCGACACTTTTACGCACCGTTAGCGGTGCACTGAAACCTTTGGCAGGCACCTTGAATTTGTACGGAAAAGCGATGAGTGCGTACAGCCACAAGGAACTTTCAAAGCTACTCGGAATCGTGCTGACAGACAGGGCATTGGCAGGGGGACTTACCGTGTGGGAAGTGGTTAGCTTGGGACGACATCCGCATACCGGTTTTTTCGGACAGTTGACGGATGAAGATAATGAGGTGATACAGCGTTCTTTAGAGCAGACAGGCATAGCGGAAAAAGCAGGTCAATACTTTGCGGAATTGTCGGATGGAATGAGACAAAAGGTACTAATAGCCAAGGTCTTGGCACAGGAATGTCCGCTGTTGGTGCTGGATGAGCCGACGGCTTTTTTAGATGTGATTAGCCGGATAGAAATTATGAACCTCTTGCACGATTTGGCAGTGACACAACGAAAAACAATCCTTTTATCGACACACGATTTGGAACAAGCCTGCTTGTTGGGCGATAGGCTGTGGCTTTTGTCTGATGCCCATGATAATAGCAATGCTGATACCAATGCACTGCAATGCGGTGTAACAGAAGATTTGGTGTTCTCAGGAGCGATGAATCGCGCTTTTGCAAAGGATAATATTTCGTTTGACCCATTGAGTGGAGGCTTTCGAGCACAAAAAACATTTGATACAAGTAAAAATATACATTATAAAAAGGTGTATGTGGAGGCAGCCGATGAGGTGCTGTTATTCTGGACAAAGAATGCCTTGAGGCGGCGAGGGTTTGAGGTGACGGAAAGAGTAGAGGACGTAACTGAAAATCATGTCAGGGTCAAAGTTTTGTCGCCACAAGAGATTATCCTGGACGGTAAAACAATAAAGTCGTTTGAGGCATTGAAAAATGTAGGGGCGGGGTTTGCCCGCCCAATGTAGAAATTTAGAAATGTAGGAATGTAGAAATGTAGAAATGACGCAGCGTATCGAAGGCAGAGCCGAAGCGAAAATTGAGAAATGTAGAAATTGAAAAATGTAGAAATTAATTCCTAAATTCCTAAATTTCTAAATTCCTAAATTAACAAAGATAGCAAGGAATTAGCCCTTTGGGCAAATGTAGATAGAATGTAGAAATTAATTACTAAATTTCTTAATTACTTAATTCTCTATTACTTGTCTCAATTCCTCGACAGCCTCTTCTTCTTTCACGCCTGCTTTCACCATCACTCTCCCTTTGTACAAGTTCACTTTCCCATTTCCGGCACCCACGTATCCGTAATCGGCATCACCCATTTCACCCGGACCATTCACTACGCAACCCATCACGGCAATTTTCAGGTTTGGAAGATGAGAAAATGCCTTTTTTACTTTTGCCACTGCATCCTGCAAATCGAATAAGGTGCGACCACAGCCGGGACAACTGATAAATTCTGTTTTATAGCGATACAAACCGGCAGATTGTAAGATGTTGCGACTCAATTCCTGCATTTCATCTGTCCATTCCGAACGCGATGTCACAATCCACAAGCCAGATGCCAACCGATCTGCAAACAGTCCCCCCACGTGGCACGCCACTGCCAATTTTATATTTTTCTCGCCCGCCTCACTCAGCTCGTCCACCTTGACCTTCACCACCACCTTATTGCGAATACCACGACTGCGAAGCACGTATAGCATTTTGCGGTAAACATGATAATTCAATTGTGAGGGTGCTAATACAATGATGGTGTTCTCGCTGATGGTTGCAATCAGCTGCTCATCAATCTGTTCGACACACTCTATTTCCAAAATAGGCTCGGAAGCCAAGTCTGACAAATTTGTCACCACTGCCTGATGGGCTAATGGGTTGCTCTGCTGATGGGTTGAACCGCTGCTGGGTTGAACTGTTGGTGGGTCGAACTGCTGACGGGTTGGTACGCTGATGGGTGGAACCGTTGAACCGTTGGTGGGTTGAACTGCTGGTGTCGCCTTGTTCGGTGTACAGATGCGGATAATTTCTTTTGCGACGGGAATCTCTTTTTCGGGTGCTTCGGTCAGAGACACGCGAATAGTATCCCCAATACCCTCATTTAGGAGTGCCCCGATGCCCACTGCTGAGCGTATTCGCCCGTCTTCACCTTCGCCTGCTTCCGTCACACCCAGATGGATTGGAAACCTCATCCCCTCTGCATCCATCCTCTTTACCAACAGTCGCACAGCCTGTATCATCGTTCGACAATCACTGGATTTTAGGGAAACAACCACATTTTCAAAGCCCGTATCTTGGCATACCCGCAGGTATTCCATCGTAGCTTCGACCATCCCTAAGGGTGTATTTCCATAACGGCTCATGATACGCTCGGACAGGGAACCGTGATTTGTCCCAATGCGCACCGCCGTACCGTGTTCCCTACACACCTTTAAAAATGGGGTGAATTTTTCTTGAAGACGCTTCAAATCAATTGCATAGTTTGCTGATTCCATGGCTGATTCCGATTCCGTTGTCCGCTTAGTTGCATATTCCGTTGATAGCTTTTGAGCTACAAAACCTACAAAATTACCCGGATTGATGCGTACCTTTTCTACGTAGCGGGCTGCTACTAATGCTGCTTCAGGATTAAAATGTATGTCGGCAGACAGGGGAGTGGTATAGCCTCGTGCCCTCAATTGACTGTGAATATTCTTCAGATTTTCTGCTTCCTTTACGTTCTGTGCTGTGAGCCTCACCAACTGCCCACCAGCCTCAATGATGCGAATTGCCTGCTCTACACAAGCTTCGGTATCCAAAGTTGGAGTATTTAACATCGATTGAACGACTATCGGCTCTGTCGATGCTAGTGATATATTCCCAATTTGTACGCACGTTGTTTTACGTCTCAACTATTAATTAATAATGGTAATGTTAAAATCAAGGTGAAAAACGTTTCCCACATCCTCTTTACAGTCAGCATCAAGAGTCAATTGTACCTTATTTCCTACCACTCCCCATTGAGAACGACCAGATGCAAGAGAAAAAATCACTGTTTTATCATCTGGAGATATGTAGGGCACGTCAGATACTAAGGTTCCATTATACTTCACTTCAAGTATGTGGGGAGTAATGGCTCTGTTGAACACAGCTGTAATTTCGCCTCCTGCATTTCTCACTGTGCCAGGCAAGCTAATTACTGAAAGTGGAGGTCCTGACATTTCAGGAACATATTTATATTCCAAATTGTGTGGCTTCATTATTGATGTTCCCGTAACGTCATTAGGGTTAGCAGTGCTATAGTTTATATTTTTTACCCGTATGTATTTAGGGAAAGTATAATTTTCACCTTCTGGAAGATTGGAAATTTTATATTCTCCGGTAGTCTCGGTGGTTACCACAAAACTTTTTTCTAAATAATCACCATCCGTCAAACTAAAATCCAAAACGACCTCGTTCCCAGGTTCCAAATTTCCCTCCTTCGTGAGAAGTGTCACATAACCAACCAATGAAGCACCTGATTTTCTTAAAGCGATGAGGCCGGAAGTTGCATAAGTCCGAACCGAAGCATAGTCTTCTTTGGTCACTGTTACATTGTAATTGTTCTTGACGGGAAGTTCAATCCATGCCTCTCCATCGGGACCGGTCACGGCGGTAGTATTTGACCTACCATCGCTGAATTCTAAAGTAGCATCCTCAATAGGAACTCTCGTTGCATAGTCTATTACGGTGTAGATGCGTGTGCCTATTGTGGTATCAACTACCCCACTCTTACTACCAGAGTCACAAGAAGCGAGTAATGTTACCAAGAGGAGGCTTGATAAGGCCCCAAAAAATCTCTCCCCCAGTATCTCTCCCAATATCCCCTCAACTGTTTTTTTTACTGTCATAGCTATTCATCTATAAAACCCATCGTAGTCATTTCGCCCACACATTTAATTTTACGATGCAAAGTTATATCAATTTTATTGATTGACAAAATAAAATTTGTATCAAGTCCCAAATTAATCTATTTTGCGTCATCAAATTATGTGATGCAGTCACACTATGTGGTGAGTAATGAAAAATATAGATAAAATAATGATAGATGAATTTTGCAAAAAATGTACTTTGTATATCAATTTTTTATTGTAATTTTGCAGAAAATTTTAGTGATTTTTCGTCAGAGTTAATGCACCTCTTGCTTTGACAAGAAATTCAAATATATAAAAAACATTTTTAGAGGTGCCCATTTATAATCATTTAAAATGAAAACAATTTTTAGAAATTTGTGTTTAGTGGCAATTGCTGCCATATTTATTCAAGCCGCTCCGAATAATTCCAAATTCGCAGGCGTGCAAGTAGGAACAATCACTTACAGTTTCAGGGAAATGCCTGACCAGTCGCTTCCGGCGTATCTGGATTACATCGTGAATGCCGGTATCAGTTCCGTTGAACTGATGGGTGGCGTAGTAGAAAGTTACTTGGGAGTACCCGGTGGCGATGCGGTTCGCAAATGGAGAACTAATTTGTCTATGGACAAATACAAGGAAGTAAAGAAACTCTTTGCCAAAAGAGGCATCAAAATCAATGTACTGAAGTTAGGCGATGCAAATTGGTCGGATGAAGAAATCGACTACGCATTCAGAGCTTGTAAAGCCATTGGTGCAAAAGGTATCAGTATGGAAATCTCGGAAGCATCGGCCAAACGCATGGCTCCCTTTGCGGAAAAACACAAACTGTTTGCCATTTTCCACAACCACGGGCAACCGGGCGAACCCAATTTCAGCTTCGACCGCGTATTGGCTCATGGATCATATCTTCGCTTGAATTTCGACGCAGGTCATTATTACGGAGCTACCGGTTTAAATCCTTGCGATCTTATTACACGTCTGCACGACAAGATTGTCACCATCCACATGAAAGACAAGACCGGAAAAAACGATACTCCGAAAGACCAGAATCAAGTGTGGGGAAAAGGAACTACGCCGATAAAGGAAATACTGCGCCTGATACAAAAAGAAAAATGGCCTATCGAATGTGATATCGAACTGGAATATGCCATACCTGCGGGTTCGGATGCTGTAAAGGAAGTTGCAAAATGTGTAGCTTACTGCCGTGAAGCGCTTATTGGGAAATAATTTACCCTATTGATAAAAGTGAAAAAAAACTGTTGGGTGCTCGCCGCCTTCATGTTTATTGCAGGTGGTAATTTGTTGGCGCAACAAAAGAATGTTGTGGATGGCGCAAAGAACAATCGGGTTGTGACAAACCCGTTGAGCTTAGTGTACCGGTTTCAACCGCAGGACGACGCTCCTGCCCGACGTGAAGCTGCCGACCCTGTTTGCGAATATTTCAAGGGGAAGTACTATCTCTTTGCGTCAAAATCGGGAGGCTATTGGAGTTCGCCCGATTTGGCGGAATGGACGTACATTCCCTGCAAAAGTATCGGAGCCATCGAAAACTACGCACCCACGATAGTGATTATTGGCGATGTGATGTATTATTTGGCGGGAGGGGAGCCTGATAAGATTTATAAAACGACGAATCCTGACCTTGATGAGTGGGAACTGATACAGTCAAAATTTGCGTTTGCGATATGGGACCCGGCCTTTTTCAAGGATGATAACGGTCGTGTGTATATGTACTGGGGCTGTTCCAACGTTGACCCTATTTCCGGCGTGGAAATCGACCCTGCCGATGGTTTTAAGCCTGTCGGCAAAGCCGTAGTGCTGATTCCGCACAATGCCCAAATATACGGTTGGGAAACTTTTGGCAACAATAACGAAACAAATAAAGAAGGCTGGAACGAAGGTCCCTGTATGCTCAAACACGACGGGAAATACTACCTGCAATATGCCTCGCCGGGCACCGAGTTTCGCACGTATGCCGATGGCGTCTATGTGGGCGACAGTCCGTTGGGACCATTCACATATCAGGAATACAGCCCGTTTTCGTTCAAGCCGGGCGGATTTATCGCCGGAGCCGGTCATGGACATACCTTTCAGGATAAATACGGCAATTATTGGCATGTCGCCACCATGAGAATATCCATTCGTCACAACTTCGAGCGGCGCATAGGCCTGTTCCCCGTTTATTTTGACAAACAGGGTGATATGCACGCACATACACTGTGGACGGATTATCCCTTTGTGATTCCCAACAAAAAAACTGATTTCGAAAAGACCGACCTGTCAGCAGGCTGGCACATCCTTTCGTATCGTAAAAAAGCAACCGCGTCGTCGCTGTCGGAAAATGTCGCTCACGCCTTCGACGAACACATAGAATCAATGTGGGCTGCTGCTACCGGTAATTCGGGAGAATGGCTGCAAATAGACCTGGGTGAAAAGAAGAGGATTAACGCCATTCAGGTGAACTTTGCTGACGTAGACTTCACAATTCGGGCACCCCATGCGCCTTTCAACTACCAATATTATATTGAAGCCTCGGACGATGCACAACACTGGACAAGAATCATTGACCGTACCGACAATGTCAAAGACGCCGTTCACGAATTGCTCGTGTTGAAAAAACCACTCAAAAGTCGCTACCTGCGCATTACCAACACCAAAGACCTGCCCGGCAAATTCTCGCTGTACGATTTCAGGGTTTTCGGAAAAGGAAATGGCAAAAAGCCTCAGCAAATAACCGGATTGACAATTCGACGAAACGAAGCCGACCCGCGCCGATATGCGCTTTCATGGGACAAACAACCCGACGCCGACGGCTACATCGTGAATGTCAGCCTGCCCGACGGTAAAACGAACCAGTCGATAATGGTGTACGATAATCAGTACGAAGGAGGTTTCTTTAACCGCGATTCGGAATACCGGTTTTCCATAGATGCTTTCAACGAAAACGGCATCACAAAAGGGAAATAACAATTACTCTCAAAAAGAAATAACTCCACAACTATTCGCCAGCGACCCGTCATTGCAAGCGCAGCGAGAAATCTCAAGCGTAGATGCTTTCAACGAAAACGGCATCACAAAAGGGAAATTTGTCGTACACCCAAAAAATACTACATTTGTGTATTGATTAACACCTGAAAAAAAAAAATTAACTAATTTTGTCTGATATTTTTTGTAATTGAAATTTAATGCTAATTTTGCAGAAAATTTTAATGATTTTTCGTCAGAGTTAGTGCATCTCTGCTTTGACGAGAAATTCAAATTCAAAAAAATAATTTTTAGAGGTGCCAAAAACTAAATTGAGTCAAGTTATGAAAGATCAAGTGAAAATGCCTATTCATTCCATGAATAGGCGTGAATTTCTTGCCGCCGGAGCAACCGCCATTGGTGCTCTTACCGTTATTCCCAGCCATGTTTTTGCGGCTAAAAAAAAGGGGAAGGTCGCGCCGAGCGATAAAATCCGATTAGTACATATCGGTTGCGGCACTCAAGGTTTAGCCGAAGTGGACGCCTTGTTGAAGGCGCCGGCGATAGAAATTGTAGGAGTGGCAGACCCCAACAGAGAGAGTTATGACTATATCCATTGGAGCGAGAACGGCTTGCGTGACCAATTGCGCAAGTTGATTAATGAGCCTGCGTGGAAGGAAGGCGCGAAAGGGATACCGGGAGGGCGGAACATTATGAAAGAAATCGTTGAAACCTACTATCGGAAGAACCGCCCCGGATACAAAAAGACGATTGCAGCCGTTGAAGACTATCGCGAATTGCTGGACAAAGTGAAGGATGTGGACGCTGTAAAGATTATGTCGCCTGACCATTTGCACGCTTATCAGGCTATTGACTGCCTGAAACGCGGAAAGCACGTCATCATGCACAAGCCTTTGGGCAATAAATTGACCGAATCGATGAAGGTGGTTGACCTTGCCGCCTCTTCCAAACTATCCACTCACATGATGGCATTCAATATTTCCGGCTGGGGCAATATAGGTCTGATAAAGAAATGGGTGGATGTCGGAGCCATTGGACAACTCAAAGAAATACACAATTGGAGCATCCGTCCGGTATGGCCCCAATATCCTGAAATACCGGCAGATAAGCCACCCGTTCCCGATGGATTCAACTGGGATCTGTGGTTGGGACCTGCCGAGATGCGCGACTATCATCCACATTACACCCATGCCACTTTCCGCGGCTGGTACGAGTTTGGCGCAGGCGCTATTGCCGATATGGGATATTACAGCCTTTTACCGGTGTTTGATGCGTTTAAATTGGATTCTGCCATTTCTGCAAGTACACGTTTCTCGCGTGTGGTCGGGCTGAAAAACAATGTGCCCTCAGTCGTTGTGAACAACTATTCCTACCCGTTGTCGGCTGCCTATCGCTTTGATGTTCCGTATAAGGACGGTTCGGGCAAAATTATTGTGCAATGGCACGATGGCGGCATGAAACCGCAAATGCCGGAAGGATACGAAGGCTACGACCTGCCTAATGAAGGCATGATGTTTGTTGGCGAAAAAGGCGCTATCGTATCGGATTTCTTTCGGGCAAATCCGAAACTCGTCGGGAAACAAGCATCGCAATACGCCAACATGGAAGGCTATCCCATGCCTGACAAGCCGGAAGATATATTGGCTGACGGCACTATACGCTGGCTGCAAGGCTGGATAGATGGCTGCCGTGGCAAGGGAAAAGGAGTTGGAGCATTTGAGAACGCCAAGGAAGTAAATGAAACCTTCAATCTTGGCTCTGTATCACTGATGAGCAACGGGAAGAAATTGGAGTATAATCCGGCAACACGCACCATCACCAATGATGAGGCTGCCAACAAATTGCTTACCCGCAATATCCGCCAAGGATGGGAAATGTAATGATAAATATAAATAAAATAGTACATAAAATGACAACAAGAAGAGATTTTTTAAAACAATCCGCATTGGGCGCCACTGCTTTGATGGCAGCGCCTTTTGCCGCTACTGCCGCCACGTCTGCATTGACAGACAGCCACAATGCGCCCAATCCATTGCGCATATCTGTGCTTTCCTACTCATTTCAGGGCTTGGTGAGCGCTGGAATGATGGACATTTTCCATCCGCCGAAGTGCATACAAATGCCGAATCCGGGATGGTCAACCGCCTTAATCAGTTTTTCCATGTG
>BNXR01000011.1 GCA_025999735.1 Bacteroidia bacterium
TTGGGCTACGGATGGATTGTCGGAAGTAAATACGACAGGTAGCTTGCTGCTGGTCGTTGCACGCAGTCTGGTGGTATCGCCATACGTATTACGTAGCGTCTGCCTCCAAGTAATGGTTTGGTCGGCTTTCTTAGAGTTTATTCCTTTGGTATAGCTATAAGCATTGTAATTGTCATTGCCGACTTGTTCGACTGTTACCATTGCCGTGCCTGTACCGGATGTCATTGTAAGGATGGTGTCTTTGCCGATTATTTCTATTTTCGCGATGTTTTCGTTCGCCGAAGAGAATACAACGGGTAATCCACTGCTTGCTGTGGCGTGCAGTCTTGTTTTTTCACCGAATACTGTCTTTATTGGCTGATTCCAGGTAATGAATTGGTCTGCTTTGGAGGTTGTTATTTGTTGTGTGGAAGTAGCTGTTTCGTAGTTTTTACTGGCAGCCGGGCTGGCGGTGATAGTTGTACTTCCTGTGCCGGATCTGACAATAATGACGGTGTCTTTTCCCACGCGCTTCACTGTTGCAACAGTCGTATCGGAAGAATTGTAGCGCATAGGCAAACCACTGCTTGCTGAAGCGTCCAGTACAGTTGTATCGCCATAGAAGGGCTTTATCGTCTGTACCCATTGTACCGTTTGGGCTGCCTTTGTAATATTTAGTGTATAGTGGGCCATAGCTTTATTATAATTCACATCGCCCGCTTTGGTGGCTCTCACTTTGACAGTGCCCGCAGTAACATCGGTAAAGGCGCCTGTAATCGCATCTATGCGTGCGGCCCCTCCTACGATAGAGTATCTTATTGCCCCCGTGCTCTCTCCGCCACTTGCTGTGTCAATAAAGGGGAAGGGATTTGAATAAACTTGGTCAGCCGGCTCTGGCTCTACAAAAGCAAAGCCTGTTTGGTTCATTTTTTTTATCGTTAGTCTATAGCTTGCTGTGGCTGCATTGTAGTCGTTATCGGCGGCTTTGCTTGCTCTTACTGTTAATATACCGGAGGTGGTGACACGAGTAATTTCTCCTGTTTCTGGGTCTATCTGTGCTTTCCCCGAGCCGCCAACAATGGAATACGTGACTTTACCCGACCCTAAACCGCCGACTACAGGGTTTGTATAGCTAAATGATGGCGAGAAAGTCATGGGAGTGGGCTTGGGGGTTTCAAAGGCGATGGTTTGGTTTTTTCGGACAACAGCGACGACCTTTATTCGCTTCGTTACTGTGTCGTGTCTTGCCTGCACAGCCACCTTGCGCTTCATGGTATCAGCAAAGGTGATGCGGGGAGTCTCTTGGGGTTTAGCGACAGGCTTCTCTATGGGTTTCCCGAAAGCCAGCGTTACTTTCAGTCCCACAGATAATGGCAATGTCTTTTTGACAAACGGACCACCGGTTTTTTGAACATTCTGGGCATTCAAAATACTCGCAGGACGGTAGGTAGAAGGATTTTCAACATCAAAAGGAATGAGTGGCTGTGAGGTTTTTGTAGTATTTGTGATATTTGTTAAGCCATAATCAAGGTATGCGCCCGTGTACAAGGAATAGTTGTTTTGCAGTGGCCACTTGACACCGGCTTCAGCAGAAGTAAATACGGTGGTCTTTAATTTCAAACTTCCCGAATGACCAATGTTATTGGGGAAATCCTCATTTGGGAATGTTCCAAAACCCATATATGTAAGGTCTTTGATACCACTTTCATATTCAGGGAAATAGCCGTCTGTTTCTAATTTATTCACGCTATTTTCATAACTGCTATTGAGCGGGATACCGATTTTAGCACCGAGGGCAGCATAGAACTTTCCCTTCTCAAAATGTGCCATGAGTGGTATGTTCAATAAAAAGGCTCGTTGTTGTTCGTTATAATCAGTAACGGTGTATGTAAAGTCCATCAAATCACCGTCTTCATCCCTTGTTTGGTAGGTATCTGAAAAACTTTGCAGGCTATATTTACTATTAAAGAAGGCGGCACTTAAACCGGTAGAAAGTCCCCAATTGGGTGTCAAGAAGTATGTATAGCCGCCACCAAAATTCAAACCGAATCCGGGCTTCCGTTCTCCTGCAAAAGGGCTATAACTCAAGGTTGAAAGTCCGCCACCAAGATGGACGGAGTACTCATGCTTGGTCTGCGCCGTCGCTATCAATGGTAGCAACGATATGAGGAAGACAAAAAGGAAGGATTTCAGTAGTACAGGACTGTCCGTAGGCTGAAGCCTACGGTTAATAAAGTATCGTCCCTGCGGGACTATCCCTGCAAGCCCTGTAAGGGCGCAATCAATCGCGTAGGGAAACGCCCTACGAAGCAAATCATTAGCGTAGGGCAACGCCCTACGTAAATGAATCGCAGGTTGCAAACCGTTCCTCATACGACACATTCGACAGATATAAGCCTTATTCATCATTTCATTCCACCAATATCTTCATCGTTTCGCTACCGACCTGTAAAATATATATGCCCGCCGTAGAAGGCATAATTTGGCTGGCTGACCCTGCCCTTACGGGATACGTATCAACCAAGCGACCTGACAAATCGTAAAGTTGCATATTTTCAATATCTTCGGAAAGACCAACCAGGGTGACAATCCCGCCTTTTTGCACCGGATTCGGATAAACCCCTAATGAAGAAGACATTGAAGGCATCGTTATATTTCCGAGACAGCTTTGTAAGGTAAATCCATCAGCAGTGGACAGACTGACAGAATATTCGCCTGCTAATGGCTCTGTGCGACTATTCCCTGCGGCATAGTATTCTCCGGAACCGATGCTATCACCGCTACTATTGCGCCATTTGAAATCTGTGAACAAAAGCCCGCTTTTCTCATGGGCAACTTTTTTGTTTATGAGAAGGACACTGTTATTGTATTTTCTGTGTACAATATCTTCAAAATAAAAGCGATTTTCGAGTGTCAGAAAAGACGACGTTGTGCCGGTAGCGGTTTGGACTATGTAGTGGATGGTGTCAATACCAACGCTGTCTTTATTTACAGTACGTCTAATTACGGCTGTAGTGTTAGTGAGTCCATCATACAAGATTGTTTCATTTGGATTAACAGTTGTAAGCGTTATCGTCACCTGAGCCGTATCACAGCTCACTCTGTATTGGCGACTACCCGCAACTATTTCGGTAGCTCCCACCACAGATTTCACATGAGCGGGTGTATCTGCGACAATTACAATGTGAACTGTCTGAATAGCAGAGCCGCGACAGGTCGTCACGGTAAATGTAGAATCACCTATCGTCGTGGGGATGCCTGAAATAATACCGTAACTCAACGTTAGACCTACTGGCAGATGGCCTTTTGTCGTGTCAACAGTCCATTCTATTAGCGAGCCACTATGAAGAACGGTAAGGGTATCACGGTAAGATTGATTGCATACACCTTTCCTCAGTGCTGTTTTCAGCGCAGGAATTTGCCATTCAAATGCTCCCATGTCAATGTACTGCCCACTGAGACGAACTTTGCCCCAAGCATCTTTTTCGTCGGTGAAACTCGTGATACCACGAGCGTTAATATACGCAAGGCTATCGCCTGCATTAACGGCAGGGCTACACGGATTCAAACTGAAATCAGCATTGAAAAGGGGGTCGTTAGACGGGTCGCTCCCGTCCAAATTACCGCCTAAATTTTCCAAAAGTGGTAGGGTCGTGAGATTGATACCTTGTACAAGGCTATTTTTATATACAGCGTAGGACGTAGGGCCATTAAAAACATTGCTCCCGTTCGGCGTATTACCCCAAACAATGGTATTATACAATAAAGGTTGAGAGATATCGTTATAGATACCGCTACCTTCCGGTGGATTACTACCTGTTCCCTGTTTTGACTCATTTCCACTGATGGTGAGGTTCGTCAGTGTGGGAATACAGTTATAATTATACATACCGGCACCACCACCGGTGGTACTGCCACCGTCATCGCTATGATATGTTTCATTGTTGATAATGGCTACATTGATTAATTCTGCTTCTGACCCATTATTATAAATGCCTCCACCACGCAGACTTGCTGCATTTCCAACGATGATAAGGTTTGATAGCGTAGGGGAAGAATAGTAATTATAGATACCGCCACCATAGTTATCCGGATTGTCCGCTACTCCTAACGGATGACCGGAAGCTGTTCCTTCGGTAATGGTAAAGCCGTCTAAACAAGTTGTAGAATCAACACCAATAGGTGAAAAAACAACGTGATAACAGTTGTCTGAAATAGAATCAGGATGACCAATATTACCGGATAATATTGTTTCGGTATTTGAGGGAGTATGTCCCCTTTCTGATAGGGAAGTTTCATCGCCCACAAATCCACCGTATATTTTTACGCCGTTTTTTAGCGCGAAGGTATTGCTACGGTTGGTAGAGTCAACAGCACCCGCATTGTTGTCAGGGTAATGATTGACGGCATAAGTATTATATGGGTCAAGACCAGTTGCGTGTCGATAGGGTTTGTACGTGCCTGCGGCCACCCAGATGGTGTCACCCGCAGTAGCAGCGTTTATAGCATCCTGCAAATCATCAAAGGCAGTTTCCCAACTTAGCCCATCTTTTGAAGAGACACCACCCGCTTGTGTCACATAAATCGGTTGCGTCACCGCGTAAACACAAGCAGCAGAGAGGCAGAGAATGGTGATAGGTAGAAACAGCTTCTTCATCGTAAAAAGATTTATATAAAAAACTCACATAAAAAACCCCAATTTACACAAATCACTCCCAAAATTGTGCAAATTTACATAAAAATTAAGTACTTCCAAGCGCATGAATGAAAAAATAGTTTTTTCAGAGGAAAGATAGGCATTATAATTTGAAAATTGTATTCTTAAAATACAAAAATATGACAAATCATTGTATTTTTAGCAGAAAAGCAGTACTTTTGGGCGGAAATAAAATAGTATGCTATGAAACAATTTTTTAATAATATTACTCGCCTGACCGCCTACAATGTAAAAATCATTTTCGGTAACAAGTTCATATACTTTATGTTGAGTGCTTTGGCACTGTATGTTGTTACTGTTCTTGTCAACCTATTTGGTGATGAAGAATTTTTGGAATCTACGGCTTACGAAATTTTGTTAGTGCCGTCTATTCTCGTTATTTTTTATCCTTTATGCTTTGGTATTCAGAACGACCAAGACGCCAAGATTATTGAAATTATCTTCGGCATACCGAACTATCGCTACAAGGTATGGTTATTTCGCTTGCTGATAGCCTATGTGATTTGTTTTGTGAGTACCTTATTGCTGGCTATTCTCACCAATTGGCTTTTGGTGGAAGTACCGGTATTTTATCTGAGCATTGAAGTGATGGCTCCTGCTTTGCTGATTGGTACGCTATCCTTTATGTTCAGTACCATCATCAAAAACGGCAGTGGTACGGCGGTATTGGTTATCATTTTCGGACTGATATTTTTCATCAATAGCAGTAATCTGGGTACAAGCAAATGGAATTTGTTTTTAAATCCTTTTTCTGTGCCAGTGAGCACAAATCCTATTATTTATGCGGAAATACTGTTTTCAAACAGGCTGATTCTGCTGATTGCCTCGGTGGTGTTTCTGCTCACAGGACTATATAAGACACAGGGGAGAGAAGGCTTCATGTAAAGACGGAAGCGACATTTGAACATGATTGGCAATTAATCCACATTGCGTAAAATCAGTTTGCCTTCTATCTAATTTTGAGGTGAAGAAATACGCTTGCCCTATTGACTTTTTGTTTTGTCAAAAATTTTGATTATCTTTGTCGCTAAGTATCGTTACATAAAAGATGAAGAAAAAAATCCCTTATCTACTGTTTACATGTTTATTCGTTTACGTTGTCATTGCGCTTACTTTTGCGGCGTCAAAACGGGACGAAGTGCTTTGTACGGGTGTATCTGTGACGATAGCAGATGCAGATGCAAATTCGTTTATTGAGGAAGTGGATGTGGAGCGATTGATGCGCAGGGGGTATGGGGAACTATTGGAACATCGTATCAATCAAATAGATAAGGACAAACTTGAGCAGTTGCTTATAAACAATTCGGTGATAAAATCCGCAGAGATGTATTTCGATTTAGGCGGTACGCTGCATGTTGATGTGACACAGCGTCGGCCGGTATTGCGGGTGATGAATAGCAAAGAAGGGGGAGGTTATTACGTTGATGATGAAGGAGAGATAATGCCTTTGTCAGGGAGGTATTCAGCGCGTGTAGTGATTGGTAGTGGGAATATTTCGCGCAAGTTTGCTGTGGAGAAGCTGTATCCCTACGCTCTTTTGTTACGGGAGGATGCTTTTTGGGATGCTTACATAGAGCAAATAGTGGTGAAGTCAGAGAGTCACATCATTTTGATACCGAAAGTGGGTAATTTTGATATCATCTTGGGCAGTTTGGACAATGCAGAGATGAAGATGGAGAAATTGAGGTATTTTTTGAAAGATGGCATTGCCAAGAAGGGTTGGGATGCTTATAAAGAGATTAATTTGAAATTTGGTAAACAGGTGGTTTGCGTAAAACGCTCACAGTAAAACGATAATATAAGAGGGTATAGACGGCGATTTTGAAATTTGAAAAAGCAGGTGGTTTGCGTAAAATGATAACATAAGAGAACGTATAGACGGCGATGGCGGAATTTATAGCAGCATTAGACATAGGTGCGGACAAGATTGTGATGGCGTTAGCGGAAGTTAGCGAGCAGGGGTGTCGTTTGTGTGATATTACGATGATTGCTACTCGCGGACTTGAAAGGGGTATCGTGACGGATAAGGAGCGGTTGCGTTCGGATTTGCGCTATATGGTACAGAAATTGGGGAAGTCGCGTAAGATTTCCATCATGAACATCGCTTTATCTTACAAGTTGTTGCATATCAGCGACTATAAGGTAAACGTGCCTATTCATCGTAAAATTGTCAAGGAGAATGATTTGTTGGCAGCGCAGTTGAAGTGCAGGGGTATTCTGAGTGAAGGGTCGGAAGAGTTGGTTGATTTGTTGCCGATAGGTTATAAGATAGACAGGGAGAGGCGCACGCGCTGTCCATTAGGGAAGTCAGGTAAAACGATAGATGTTCGTTTTAGGATATATACTGCCGAAAAGCAATATTTGGATTTTTTGCGGAACATATTTGTGTTGGAAGGAATAGATGAAGTGGCATTTTATCCTGACGTGCGTGCCTATATGGGTGCTTTGTCACTATCATCCACCGGTCAAGAATGTGAGGAAGATATGCAGGCTTTGGTGGATTTGGGTGGTGCTCATATCGGGATTTACTTGTTTGCGCACGGTTTGGCAATAGAAGAGTTGGTATTGCCTTTGGGGTGTGATGTGATAGACAGGGATATAACTTCTCGCTTCAAATTGGATACTATTCAGTTGGCAAGAAAATTGAAGAAGGAGTATGGCGAGTCCATCAAGGTGCCCAGAAATGATAAGATACAATTGCCGGAATTAAAGAAAGCGATAGACAAAATAGAGTTGACGGCGGTGATACAGAGTCGCATGGAAGAGCTATTGGAAGGGGTAGTGTATCAATTGCAGCAGTGGAATTGCACGCAACCGGAGCATAAAATATATCTGACAGGAGGAGGGAGTAAATTGGTGGGTGCTGATATTTTGCTTGAGAGGTTATCCGGTCAGCAGGTGAGTATTCCTATGATACGGAATGATGTCACAACAGATGTAAAATTAGTAGAAACTCCGGAATGTCTGTTGGTTTTAGGGCTTTTATCTTGCACGCAACGCAAGCCGAGTGTGGAGAAAGAGGGTTTTTTCAGTTTTATGTCGGGGATGTTTAAATGAGAGAAAATGGATATTAGTGAATTACCGGAGATAAAATTTCCTACTCATGAGGAGTCTATCATCAAAGTGATAGGAGTGGGTGGTGGCGGTAGCAACGCTGTTAACCGGATGTTGAAATTGGGAATATATGGTGTGGACTTTGTGGTTTGTAATACGGACATACAGGCACTTCGCGACAGTCCTGTGAAGAATCGTATTCAATTGGGTGAGAAGCTAACGGAGGGTTTAGGGGCTGGCTCGAAGCCTGAGCGTGGTCGTGCGGCAGCTTTGGAGAGCATGAGTTACATCAGTGGTTTTTTGGCCAAAAAGACGAAGATGGTTTTTATTACAGCGGGCATGGGTGGCGGTACCGGAACCGGTGCAGCACCGGAGATAGCTCGGACGGCAAAGAGTATGGAAATACTGACGGTGGGGGTAGTGACGATTCCTTTTAGTTTTGAGGGTAAAAGGAAGATGCAGCATGCGATGGATGGGATTAATGAGTTGCGTCTGCACGTGGACGCTTTGCTCATTATTCAGAATGACAGGCTTCGCAATATATATGGTGATTTGAAACTTTCGGAGTGTTTTGCGCATGCTGATGATGTTTTAGCCAAGGCGGTGAAGAGCATTGCAGAGATAATTCATCACACAGCATATGTGCATGTAGATTTCAAGGATATAGAAGGGGTGATGCGCAACAGTGGTGTGGCTTTGATGGGAACAGAGGAAGCGGCAGGCGAAGACAGAGCGCGTGTAGCTTTAGAGAAGGCTTTAGTATCTCCACTATTGAATAGTCATGACATCAAAGGGGCTACGAACATTCTTGTGAACATTTTGTATGGCAGCGATCAGGTGAGGGCAGAAGAGTTGGAGCTGATAATCAATATGTTAAAAGAGAAAGTGGAAGGGAATGTGGATATCATCTGGGGAGCTGGTGAAGATAGCAGTTTGGGAGCGAATTTGCGGGTAGCGGTGATAGCCGTGGGTTTTAATCATGGAACCCATTCGTTTTTAGAGATACAGCCACAGGTAGAGTTGTCAAGTTCGTCACCACTATCAGCGTCATCACCAGCAGTGGAGATAGAAGAGATACCTGAAGAATTAGAGTTAGTATCTCTCAATGCGTCGGACTTGGAAGCTCAGGCTCGTGAGAAGCGCGAGGAGAAGAAGTCGCATCCGCGTTCTGCCAAGCCTTCTTCGGGGAATATTAATAAGTTGCCGGATGTAGAGGGTTGGTTTGCAAGTCTTTTCCGCAGTGGGGGGGACGATATGGAAATGTGAAGAAGCAGTTATGTTTGATGGATTAGTTAATTTCAATTTGGAGGAGAGTTCTCCGACGATCATAAAGGTAGTGGGCGTTGGTGGAGGAGGTGGGAATGCGATAGAATATATGTTTGCGAAGGGTATTCGAGACGTTGATTTTGTTCTTTGCAACACGGACGTGAATCTGTTGAATAGTTCTCGCGTACCGCTGAAGATACAATTAGGGAAGCAGTTGTCGGATGGTTACGGTGCGGGCAATGACCCTGAGGTAGGTTTTCTGTCCGCGCAGGAGAGCATTAAAGAAATACGGTCGATGTTGCACAAGCACACGAAGATGGTATTTATCACGGCGGGCATGGGTGGTGGTACAGGTACAGGGGCTGCACCTTTGATAGCGCAGGAGGCGAAAGAGTACGGCATATTGACGATAGGGGTAGTGACGATACCGCCACGTTGGGAGGGTCAGAAGCGTTTAAATCAGGCGCGTGAGGGTTTGGAGCAGATGAAGAACAATGTAGATTGTCTGATAGTGATGGATACGCAACGTATCATGGATTTGTACAAGACTTCGCCTTTACCGGGGGCTTTTGACCAGGCGAATGAGGTTTTGAATGCAGCCGTGAAGGGCATCGCGGAGATAATTACTTTGCCGGGTTTTATAAATGTTGATTTTGCGGATGTGAAGACAGTGATGAGCGATAGTGGTGTGGCGGTTATTGGTACAGCGCAGGCTTCGGGTGTCGGTCGTGCGGTGCAGGCTATTAATGATGCCTTAGAAAGTCCGCTTTTAAACAATAGCGATATATGTGGTTCAAAATACATCCTGCTGAACATCACTTCCGGTACAGACGAAATTACGATGAATGAGATGACGGATATAACGTCAATTATTGTAAACAAAGTGGGCAACAGTGCAGAAGTGATTTGGGGCGTTGGTACGGACGAGAAATTAGGAGATGCTATATCGGTGACAATCATAGCGACCGGTTTCCCGAATGATGATGTAGAAAATTGGGATAAGGTGGTGAATGACAAAGTCGTTGCTCGATTAACATTAGAGGAAGTTCCCTTACAGCCGGGCATGAAAAAGGAAGATTTAGAAAAATTAGAAAATATACCGGCAATCAATCGGCGGAATTTGAAAATTACGAATTGATAGAAAAAAGGATTAAATTGGTTAGACACAAAATTAGACACACAAAGATATACCTATATTATATATAAAAAAAAGAATGGAAAAATTTGAAGAATTAGGGCTTAGTGGGGATATGTTGAAGGGGATAGTCGATTTAGGCTTTGAAACGCCCAGTCCTGTGCAAGAGAAAGTGATACCGGTTATACTTGGCGAAACGAATGATATAGTGGTTTTAGCCCAGACCGGCACCGGCAAGACAGCTGCTTTTGGCTTGCCTTTATTACAGAAATTGGATAGTTCGAGCAACAAGATACAGGTACTGATACTTAGTCCTACGCGGGAATTATGTGTACAAATCGGTAGTGACCTCGCCAATTATTCCAAGTATCGTCGTGACATCCGCATCCTCAGTGTTTACGGGGGGACGGACATTCGGCGGCAAATAAAAGAATTGCATCAAGGGGTGCACATATTGGTAGCTACTCCTGGGCGACTTTGTGATTTGCTCAAGCGCAAGGCCGTAAACATTGAGGCGGTGCGGTATGTGGTTTTGGACGAGGCAGATGAGATGCTGAATATGGGCTTCAAGGAAGATTTGAACTTCATCTTGGACGAAACGCCGAAAGAGCGGAACACCTATTTGTTTTCTGCCACCATGCCGCGGGAAGTGGAGCGCATTGCCCGCCATTATTTGCGCAATGCTCAGGAAATTTCTGTGGGGAAAAAGAATCAGGGTGCCGATACAGTAAGCCACCATTACTATCAGGTGAGGGCGAAAGACTGTTATGAAACGCTCAGGCGAGTGATAGACTGTGCACCGGATATGTATGCGATTATTTTCACTCGTACGAAGAATGATGCGCGTGACATTGCCAATCACTTGCACAAAGATGGAATAGATTGCGATGCGTTGCATGGGGATTTGAGCCAGAGTCAGCGCGATGACGTGATGGGTCGATTTCGTTCCAAGCGTTTGAAAGTGTTGGTAGCGACGGATGTAGCGGCGCGCGGCCTAGATGTGGACAATCTGACACATGTCATCAACTACAATCTTCCGGATGACGTGGAGAGTTACACTCACCGCAGTGGTAGAACGGGTCGTGCCGGTCGTGAAGGAATATCGGTGGCGATTGTTCATTCCAAGGAGTCGGGGAAAGTGCGGCGGATAGAGAACATGCTGAAGAAGAAGTTTGAGTACAAGCCGGTGCCGGGAGGTGCTGACGTTTGTCGGGCGCAATTGCTGTATTATGCCGATAAAGTGGTGGCATCGGAACATAAAGACACCTTGACCCCTTACCAGGATGAGCTATTTAACAAATTTGCACAGCTGACAAAAGAAGAGTTGCTCCAAAAGATAGTTTCTCACGAGTTCGGTCGTGTTTTGAAGAAATATGCCGATGTGGCAGACTTGAATCTTTCCGACACTGAAAGACACAGTCCGTCCCGTGAGGGGAGAGGGATAGATAGAGATAGGGGCGTTTCCGGTAGATATGGTAAATATGGTAGGGAGGGGAGAGGTACTGACAGAGGTAGAGGTGCTGGCAGAGATAGCGGTGGCAGTAGAGATGGCGGAAAACGATTTGATAGAGGCACCATAGATAAAAGGGGTGGTGACAGGGGCAACATCGATAAAAAAGGGGACAGCAACTATACCTTATTTAATATGGACTTAGGAAAGATTGCAGGTTTGACACCCAAGGATGTGATGGGTTTAATTAACCAATACGCACCTCGCAGAGGGATGGCGATAGGGGGTATCCGCATTTATGATGACAACACGAAATTCGAGGTTGACATCAGCAACAATGCCGGTTTTTCTTCTCATTTTCGGGAGGCCACCTTCCGTGGTGCGCCTTTGAAAGTGACGCAGTTAGAGGGGGGGAAGGCTTCTTCTGGCGGGTCATTGCCTTTTTGGAAAGCCCATAATGAGTGGGAAGGGAAGAGGAGTTCTCGTCGTACTTCCGGTTCTAACAATAAATGGAAGAGGAGAAAAAAAATGTAGAAAAAATGTAGAAATTGAGGAATGTAGGGGCGGGGTTTGCCCGCCCAATTGACGCAGCGTATCGAAGGCAGAGCCGAACCTTTTGTTCGGGTATGCTGAGATAGCAAGGAAATAGCCCTTTGGGCAATGTAGGAATTGAGGAATTAAGAAATTGAGAAATTGAGGAATGAGGTTGCGGGTCAAGCCCGCAATGACGGACGGGTTGCAAGGGAATAGCCCTACGGGCAAATAGTCCGTTAGGACTTGTATATCAATAGAAATGAATGCTATCCTCTCAACAAATTCCCGTAGGGAATACACATTAGAGGATGAAAAATTAATTTTGTAAATCCAGATAATCTTATTAAAATCATGGTTCAGACAATGAAAATCGCGGTTCAGACAATTGAGCAACATTTTAATTTCTACATTACTACATTTCTTATTTTTTTAATTACTACATTTCTACATTTCTACATTTCTAAATTTCTAAATTAATTACGAATTATGAGTATTAGGAGTGCCGATTTTGTTACCAGCAGTGTGGACGTTAGCCGCTGTCCTGTTAGTGAGCGTTGTGAGTATGCGTTTATTGGTCGCTCGAATGTGGGAAAGTCTTCACTTATTAACATGTTAGTAAATCGGAAAGGATTGGCTAAGACTGCTACGCAGCCGGGTAAGACGCGTCTCATCAATCATTTTTTGATTAATGAGGAGTGGTATATAGCGGATTTGCCGGGTTATGGTTATGCGCGTGCTTCTAAGGCGGACAGGGCCTTATTTGACAAGATGATACATGATTATATTCTGAAGCGGGAAAATTTGGTTTGTCTTTTTGTGCTCATAGACAGTCGTCATGCGCCTTTGAAGATAGACCTTCATTTTATGGAGTGGTTAGCAGAGAATAATGTACCCTTTATGATGGTGTTTACAAAGGCGGATAAATTGACAGCTACCCAGCGTAGTATGGTTCTTAGGAATTACCAAAGGCTCATGTCGGAGCGTTGGGAATCGATGCCACAGGCTTTTATAACGTCGGTGGAGAAATCTTGGGGACGAGAGGAGATATTGGAAGTAATAGAAGGGTTGAACAAATTGTCTGAATCATGATTTGTCTGAATCATGATTTGTCTTGAACCACGATTTTCATAAGATTAAAGGATTAGCAAGATGAAAGAGGAAGGAAAGAGATGAGACAATTATCTTGGTCATCTTGTTAATCTTGACAAAATCACGGTTCAAGACAATTAACCTTGACAAAATCATGGTTCAAGACAATTGTGAAAATTATTAACCCCCAAAAAGAAGTTATTAACCAAAAAAAGGGAGTTATTAACAGAAAAAGCAAAAAATATTAAAAAAAGTTGGTAATTTTGTTGTTAGGATGAAAAAATAAATCTACATTTGTCCCCAAATTAAGTGAAGTAGTGTTTTTTATGACATTTTTTATATGATAGAAGGCTTGCTGATAGAGACTACAAAAAGATTTTTTTTAACCGCAAGCACTGCGATTAAGCATTTGCACATTCTTATCAACGTGCTATGCGTACTTTTTTGTATGTCCGTGTCAGTGAGTGGTTTCGCCCAATACACTGGGGGCGATGGAACCTCAGCTGACCCCTATCTTATAAGTTCCCAAACAGACTTGGAAACATTGGCCGATTCGGTAAATAATCATGCGAAAACTTATTCCGGCGTATATTTTAAATTAGCAAAAACGGTATCAACTGACTCCATTATAGGAAAAGCTTCTGGCACTCCTTTTCAGGGTGTATTTGATGGTGACTCGTTAAATATATATGTAAATATAGTAGCAGCTACTTCTGACGAATGTGTGGGTGTATTTGGATATATTGATGGTGCCGAAATCAGAAATTTAAGAGTGTCTGGAACGATTACTCCCGATGCTGGTGCTCTTTATGTAGCGGGTATTTGTGGGTATGCAGCTAATAGTGTAATTGAGAGGTGTGAGAATGCTGTTCAAATTTCATCCACTCAATATGCCGGTGGTATTTGTGGGTATGCATTAAGTAGTACGATAGAGCAGTGTAATAACGTAGCTCAAATAGAATCTACTTCTACGACTGTGCTCACAGCATCGGGGGGTATTTGCGGTTGGGGAGATGGTGCTAGCATCAACGATTGCTACAATAGCGGTTTGATATTGTCTAATACCACTGCTGGGGGCGAGTCTTCTTATTCAGGTGGTATTTGTGGTTATGCAGATAATACTACTGCGTTTACAAATTGTTATAATATCGGCGGTATTTCTACGGTTTCTCCTAATCATTCAACTTATTATGGCGGTATTGCAGGGTATGCTGATAATTCTACTATTAGTAGTTGTTTTGCTGCCAGAGTGGGTGTCGGATATAGCGGAGCGACTGGTACTGGCGGCAGGATAGTTGGTGCTGTTAATACTTCTACTATCAGTTATTGTTATGCAACCAGTAGCGTAGTAGTTAATGGTAGTACGTCACTAATTGTGGGGTCGACTACAAAACATGGAGCCACAGAAAACATTACAGATTTGGCTTCGGTAAATAGCATCCTATCAACACCTTTTAGCACTACTATTTGGGGTGAGGATGGTGATTTTGTCAATTTTGGATATCCTATACTTAAATCCAAGGTCGGGATGCGGTTTCGTTTGACAATTACTAATAACAATTCAACTTTGGGGACAGTAAATGCTACTACTATGCCTAATATTCTTACTACTGCGACTATTACTACATCGCTCGGTGGAAATCAAATAATAGATTTCACTCCTTCATCTATTAATCATGAGGTAGACTCAGTCAAGGTGGATGCTGTTTCTATTGTGGTTGTGCCCACAGGTGGCAATTATACGTTCACTAATATAGATGACCACCATCAGATTGACGTGTATTTTGGCGATCACACTCCTCCTCCTCCTGCTGTAGATACTATTTTTTTTAAGGTAGTGCGTAACATCGGGGGAACCTTCGATACGCTCCCTGGCGGAGTATTAGATCCTCTCGCTAAGGCTCTCGTGAAAGTTGGTTTAGATTTAGGAGTAGTAGTTCTCAGTGGGGATTCAATAACACATGGAATTTGGACTAAAAGTGACCCCGATTATCAGGTAGATAGTCTTTGGCTGAATACAGAATCTCCTCAGGTATTTGCGAACAAGCAGCTTGATTTTGAAATTAATACTCAGGCTGATAATGTTGGCATAGACAGTGTAAAGGTTTCTTTCAGGCGGAAGCCGCATACTATCAAACCAGTCGTAGTTAATCCTGCTGGTGGCAGTATAAGTCCGGATAGTATCGTTATAGCGCATGGAGGGGGAGGCGGAGCAATGAACACTTTTACGATAACACCTAGTCTCGGGTATGCAATAGATACGCTCAAGGTGGGTGGCATAGATAGAACAGATTTTGCGATTCCGTATTACAATACGTACACATATGAGTTCAATAATGTTTTGGCTGACAGTGCAGTGTATATCCGTTTTGTTCCGTTAGACACAATAGTAGTTACTCCAATCATTGGTGATGGTGGGACCGTCTCACCACCCGGAGCGGGTGGGACTCATTATGTTTACGTCAAACAAAAAAGGGATACGACTTTTGTACTAAAGCCAGCTTTGGGATATAGCATAGATTCGGTGCTCGTTAACGGCACAGATTATAAGACGGACGTTTCTAACGATACCCTTTTTAGCTTAACAGCGGCACAGCGTGGTGCTATTAGCAAGAGTGAACTTACAGTAAAATTTACACGGATGGACACCATCCTGGTGAACATATATGCGAATGGAGCGTTGAGGAATAGTGGGACACCTACTCCTCTCGGTGGACACATACTATATGCTGGTACTGATACGGTGGATTGGAATTATACAGGGGGAGGTAGCTTTGATGGATTGGATACGATTCCTATAAAGCGTGGGCAGAATGGAACATTTAGCATAATGGCCGCCTCGGGATATGGAATTGACTCAGTCTTTGTGGGGCAACAGATGGGTGCCGCCGCTAACAAAGTTTCATCCATGGATGTTAATACGTTTAACTATACGTTTACGAATGTAAGTGGTGACAGTGTGTTGTCAGTATATTTTCGACAACGGGACACGATAAAGGCTTATGCAAGTGGGGGTGGAGGTATTTATATAGATGGTACCCTCGTTCCACTTACTTCTTCCTCACCGGATTATACATTCATAGAGATTCCCTTTGGTCGCGACACGACGTTGGTCTTTCGACCGAATGTGGATCATGTAGTGGATAGTGTTTTTGTAGGTCACAAAGATACACTTTATAATAAGCTTACTTTTGTACCGGTCGTATCCAACAGTAAACGCCCGTCCGATACCACTTATCATTTTAGCACTATGAGCGGTGACAGTGCGATTTATGTCAAGTTCATAGAGATGCGCAAAATCAAATTGTATGTTGGTAATAACCAGACAGGCGGTGGTAGTGGAACTAATGGGGCTATACATATATACGGGGACCCCAATCCCTTGGCAGCTTCCCCTCCCAATGCAGATACGGTATTGGTGAGAAACAATACCGACACAACCTTCACCTTCAAACCAGATCCTGGTCATGCGATAGACAGTGTTTGGATAAATGGGAAAGAATATGTAGCACCGTTGCTAACACAAGTTGACGGTGGTATATTTCCGACTGACTCTACTTACCAGTTCAGTCATGTGACGGGGGACAGTACACTTCGCGTAAAATTTGTACAGATGGACACCATCAGGGTGGACATATATGCGAATGGAACGTTGAGGAATAGTGGGACACCCACTCCTCTCGGTGGACACATAATCTATGCGGTTAATGATACGGTGGATTGGAGTTATAGCGGGGGGGGCAGCTTTAATGGGTTAGACACAATCCCTATAAAGCGTGGGCAGAATGGCGTATTTAGAATAGATGCCGCTTCGGGATATGGAATTGATTCTGTTTTTGTGGGGCAACAGAGGGGTGCCGCCGCTAACAAAGTTTCATCCATGGATGTTAATACGTTTAACTATACATTAACTAATGTAAGTGGTGACAGTGTGTTGTCAGTATATTTTCGACAACGGAACACGATAGAGGCTTATGCAAGTGGGGGTGGAGGTATTTATATAGATGGTAACTCCGTGCTTATCGGTTCTTCCACTCCGGCTTCTGTTCTCATAGAAATACCCTATGGTCGCGACACGACGTTGGTCTTTCGACCAGATGCGGGTAATGCCGTGGATAGTGTTTTTGTAGGACCCCAAGCCACAGCTTATAATGCTCTTACCTTTGTACCGGTTACACCGGTCGGAACCCGTGGACGTTTGACAGATAGTACTTACCGTTTTGCCGATATGAAGGCTGACAGTGCGATTTATGTCAAATTCATAGAGATGCGTAAAATCAAATTGTATGTTGGTAATAACCAGACAGGCGGTGGTAGTGGAACTAATGGGGCTATACATATATACGGGGACCCCAATCCCTTAGCAGCTTCCCCTCCCAATGCAGATACGGTATTGGTGAGAAACAATACCGACACAACCTTCACCTTCAGACCAAATCCAGGTTTTGCAATAGATAGTGTTTGGATAAATGGGAAAAAGTATGCAGCACCCTTACAAACAATGACACCAGCCATATTTGCGACTGATTCGACTTACCGGTTCAGTCATGTGACGGGGGACAGTATACTTCGAGTGAGTTTTGTAAAGATGGACACCATCCATGTCACAGTAAGACCACGCGGGAAACTTTACTTAAATGGCAGTTCTTTTGCTGATGGCGGTACGGCTACTGTTGGTGGTGTTGGTGTGACTAAGAAGTTGCCCATTCGGCACGGGAGTGATACTACTTTTGTGATAGGGCCTTATGCGGGGTATCTGATAGACTCTGTTAAGGTGGGAGGTCGCAATAGTAGTATGGTTGATAGAACGTCTGGTGTAGTTAATGATACCTTTAGATTGAGAAATATAACCGTTGATACCATCTTTGAAGTAAAATTCGTAGAAGAGGCGACTCTTACTTTGTCCACATTCGGTAGTGGTAAGATAGTAATGAATGGTGATTCTGTGAACGGTAGTGTGACGGTAAAACAAGGTCGTGATGTCAGATTGACGCTTGTTCCGGGTACTCGAAACGTGATAGACACTGTTCTGGTGAATGGTAGCGATTCGACCTCGCGAGTAATAAACAATGCTAATAGTTGCACGTTCAATGTAAATCCAAGTGTACAGAATACCTTCTACGTCCGTTTTACAGCCGTCGATACTATCAAAGCGACCATAGGCACAAAAGGAGGTATTTTTGCCGGTAATACATTTTATAATAATACTACTGGCAGTGAAATCAATAGAAAGATACCGACGAAGCACGGACAGAACAAAGAAATAATATTCAGGTCTGCGGCAGGTTATGTTGTGGATAGTGTATGGGTAAACAGCATTTACGTAAGTCCTTCATCATCTTCCTCGTATCCGAATGATACTACTTATATATTCCAGAATGTGCTCTCCGACGACAGTACGATACGGGTAACCTTTGTACAGGTGGTTGCTATACCGATGGATACCATCAAGGTGAAAGCCAGTCAAGGAGGTAGTTATACTGTGAACGGAGGGGTGTCCTGTACAGGAACGATGGAAGTGCCGGTGACGAGGGGAACTAGACCATTAGTGACTTTCAGACCTGATAAATATTATATTATAGATACGGTAGTAGCGACAATAGCGGGGATTGTTTATCATTACCCGCCTGCGATTAAATCGACTGACCGTTTTCAAACAGATTCGACTTATCTATTCCCGTATATTTACAGTAATGACTCGATACGTGTTGTCTATACAAAGATAGACAGTATTAGAGTGTATGTGGGTAATAATTTGGCAGGTGGTGGAACAGGAACGTCTGGCAAAATCCTTATCGGCACGAATGTGATAGCAGATGCAGGGAAGTTTGCTGATACAGTACCGATAAGGCGTGGGAGCGATACGACTTTTATCTTCCGACCGGACCTTAATTGTGGTATAGACAGTGTTTGGATAAATGGAAAAGGGTATGCAGCACCATTACAAACACAAGCCGCCGGTGGCATATTTGCGAGTGATTCGACTTACCAGTTCAGTAAAGTGAGTGGGGACAGTTCTATTCGCGTTTCGTTTATAGAACAGAACAAAATCAAATTGTATGTAGGTAATAACCAGACAGGCGGTGGTAGTGGAGTTAATGGGGGTATATACGGGGGCTTAACGCACTTGGTAGGGGCTCCCAATTCTACTGATTCGATATTGTTGGTGAGAAACAACATCGATACAACCTTCACCTTCAGGCCAGATCCTGGTCATGCAATAGACAGTGTTTGGATAAACGAGAAAGGGTATGCAGCACCGTTGCAAACACAAGCCGCCGGTGGCATATTTGCGACTGATTCGACTTACAAATTCCAGAATGTGACGGGTGATAGCACACTTCGAGTGACCTTTGTAAAGATGGACACCATCCATGTCACAGTAAAGACTGGGGGGAGTGTCAGTTTGAATGGTGCCACTATTTTCGGCGGCACTACCATAAAGGTGCCCATTCGTAGTGGGAATGATACTACTTTTTTGATACATCCACTTAGTAGCATGTTAATAGATTCTGTTAAGGTAATAAATTCCATTAGTGGCTCCGTTGTTGACATGGCGGGAGCAGTGGTTAATAATACCTTTAGATTGATAAAGGTGCACACTGATACCACTCTTGAAATAAGTTTTGTATACAAAGAGCACATTGACTTGTCGGTAGAGGGGAACGGGAGTATAAAAATTAATAATACCCCTTTAATTACCAGTACGGGTAGTGCTACGTTGGAAATAAAGCGGGGTCGTGATACCACTTTGACAATAGTTCCTGATGCTGGCTGGCTCGTGGATTCTGTTAGTGTAAATGGCAGTGATTTGACAGCTACAGTAGCTGCTAATGCTGGCAAGTACAGATTTTTGAATGTGAACAGCACGTTTGGTGATAGCAAGATTTATGTACGTTTTGCACAAGTCGTACCACCCGATACTATCCATGCAACGATAGGCGCAAAAGGGGGAATCTTTGCCGCTGATATAAATGAACATTATATTAATAGTGGTAGTGGTGCAGCCATTAAAAAGATACCGGCGACGCACGGACAGAACAGCAAATTAATATTTAGACCTATGCCAGGTTATGCTGTGGATAGTGTATGGGTAAACAGTATTTATGTAAGTCCCTTGTCGTCTTTATCGTATCCGAATGATACTACTTATATATTCCAGCATGTGCTTTCCAACGACAGTACGATACAGGTAACCTTTGTGCGAATGGATACCATCAAGGTAATCTGTAATACTATTGGCGGGAGTATAGCAGTGAACGGCAAATCGTTCGTATCAGGTACTGAAGTGCCGGTAAAGAGGGAAACTAGACCATTAGTGACTTTCAGGCCTGATAAAGGTTATATCATAGATACGATTATCGTGGGTGTATTGCACTACCCTCCTAACGGCAAAAGCATAAATTATTTTCCAACGGATTCTACTTATCAATTTGATTATATCTATTCTAATGACTCGATACGTGTTGTCTATACAAAGATAGACAGTATTAGAGTGTATGTGGGTAATAATTTGGCAGGTGGTGGAACAGGAACGTCTGGCAAAATTCTTATCGGCACGAGTGTGATAGCAGATGCAGGGAAGTTTGCTGATACAGTACCGATAAGGCGTGGGAACGATACGACTTTTATCTTCCGACCGGACCTTAATTGTGGTATAGACAGTGTTTGGATAAATGGGACAGTGTATGCAGCACCCTTACCACTAAAATCCGCCGGTGGCATATTTGCGAGTGATTCGACTTACCAGTTCAGTAAAGTGAGTGGGGACAGTTCTATTCGCGTTTCGTTTATAGAACAGAACAAAATCAAATTGTATGTTGGTTCCAGTCCGACAGGCGGTGGTAGTGGAGTTAATGGGGGTATATACGGGGGCTTAACGCACTTGGTAGGGGCTCCCAATTCTACTGATTCGATATTGTTGGTGAGAAACAACATCGATACAACCTTCACCTTCAGGCCAGATCCTAGTCATGCAATAGACAGTGTTTGGATAAATGAGAAAGGGTATGCAGCACCCTTGCAAACACAAGCCGCCGGTGGCATATTTGCGACTGATTCGACTTACAAATTCCGGAATGTGACGGGTGATAGCACACTTCGAGTGAGTTTTGTAAAGATGGACACCATCCATGTCACAGTAAGACCACTCGGGAAACTTTACTTAAATGGCAGTTCTTTTGCTGATGGAGGTTTTGGTGTTGTTGGTGGGTCTGGTGTGACTACGAAGTTACCCATTCGGCACGGGAGTGATACTACTTTTGTGATAGAGCCTTATGCGGGGTATCTGATAGACTCTGTTAAGGTAATAAGTCCCATTAGTGGCTCCGTTGTTGACATGGCGGGCGCAGTGGTTAATAATACCTTTAGATTGATAAATGTATGTACTGATACCATTCTTGAAATAAGTTTTGTATACAAAGAGCACATTGACTTGTCGGTAGAGGGGAACGGGAGTATACAAATTAATAATACCCCTTTAATTACCGGTACGGGTAGTGCTACGTTGGAAATAAAGCAGGGTGGTGATACCACTTTGACGATAGTTCCTGATGCTGGCTGGCTCGTGGATTCTGTTAGTGTAAATGGCAGTAATTCGACAGCTACAGTAATTAGCGCTGGCAATAAATACAGATTTACGAATGTGAACAGCGCGTTTGGTGATAGCAAGTTTTATGTGCGTTTTGTACAAGTCGATACCATCCATGCGCGCATAGGCGCAAAAGGGGCTATCTTTGCCGCTGATATGAAACCACCTTCTACTTATCCTAATAATAGCGGTGCACCTATTAACATTAAGATACCGGCGCAGCACGGACAAAACAGCAGATTAATATTCAGGCCTATGCCAGGTTATGCTGTGGACAGTGTATGGGTAAACAGTATTTATGTAAGTCCCTTGTCGTCTTCCTCGTATCCGAATGACAGTACCTATATTTTTAGGAATGTACAGGCGGATAGCGCAATACGAATTACGTTTGTGCAAATGGACACCATCAAGGTGAAAGCCAGTCAAGGAGGTCGTTATACTGTGAACGGAGGGGTGTCTTATAGTGGAACGCAGGAAGTGCCGGTAAAGAGGGGAACTAGACCATTAGTGACTTTCAGGCCTGATAAAGGTTATATTATAGATACGATTGTCGTGGGTGTATTCCACTACCCTCCTACACCTAAAAGCACAATTTATTTTCCTACAGATTCTACTTATCAATTTGGTTATGTCTCTTCTAATGACTCGATACGTGTTGTCTATACGAAGATAGACAGTATTAGAGTGTATGTGGGTAATAATTTGGCAGGTGGTGGAACAAGAACGCCTGGCAAAATTCTTATCGGCACGAGTGTGATAGCAGATGCAGGGAAGTTTGCTGATACAGTACCGATAAGGCGTGGGAACGATACGACTTTTATCTTCCGACCAAATGTAGATTGTGTTATAGACAGTGTTTGGATAAATGGAAAAGGGTATAGAGCACCCTTGCCACTAAGATCCGCCGGTGGCATATTTGCGAGTGATTCGACTTACCAGTTCAGTAAAGTGAGTGGGGACAGTTCTATTCGCGTTTCGTTTATAGAGATGCGTAAAATCAAATTGTATGTTGGTTCCAGTCTGACAGGCGGTGGTAGCGGATTTAATGGGGGTATATACGGGGGCTTAGCGCACTTGGTAGGGGCTCCCAATTCTACTGATTCGATATTGTTGGTGAAAAATAACAGCGACACGACCTTCACCTTCAGGCCAAATCCTGGTCATGCAATAGACAGTGTTTGGATAAATGGGAAAGGGTATGCAGCACCCTTGCAAGCAATGACACCAGCCATATTTGCGACTGATTCGACTTACCAGTTCAGCCATGTGACGGGGGACAGTACGCTTCGAGTGAGTTTTGTAAAGATGGACACCATCCATATCACAGTAAGACCACGCGGGAAACTTTACTTAAATGGCAGTTCTTTTGCTGATGGGGGAGGTACGGCTACTGTTGGTGGTGTTGGTGTGACTACGAAGTTGCCCATTCGGCACGGGAATGATACTACTTTTGTGATAGAGCCTTATGGAGGCTACCTGATAGACTCTGTTAAGGTGGGCGGTCACAATAGTAGTATGGTTGATAGAGCGTCTGGTGTAGTTAATAATACCTTTAGATTGAGGAATATAACCGTTGATACCATCTTTGAAGTAAAATTCGTAGAAGAGGCGACTCTTACTTTGTCCACATTCGGTAGTGGTAAGATAGTAATGAATGGTGATTCTGTGAACGGTAGTGTGACGGTAAAAAAAGGTCGTAATGCCATATTGACGCTTGTTCCGGGTATTCGAAACATGATAGACACTGTTCTGGTGAATGGCAATGATTCGACCTCGATGGTAATAAACAATGCAAACAGCTACACGTTTAGCAATGTAAGTCTAAGTGCACTGAATACCTTCTATGTCCGTTTTATAGTCGTCGATACTATCAGCGCGACCATAGGTAAAGCGGGTCTAGGCACAAATGGAGGTATTTTTGCCGCTGGTATAGGTAAATCTTATACTAGTATCGGTGCAGCCATTAACAAGATACCGGCAAAGCACGGACGAGACAGCAGATTAATATTCAGGCCTACGGCAGGTTATGCTGTGGACAGTGTATGGGTCAACAGTATTTATGTAAGTCCCTTACCATCTTTATCGTATCCGAATGACAGTACCTATGTATTCCAGAATGTGCAATCCAGCGGCAGTACGATACAGGTAACCTTTGTAAGGATGGATACCATCAAGGTGATAACCAATGTAGGAGGTAGTTATACTGTGAACGGAGGGGTGTCTTATAGTGGAACGCAGGAAGTGCCGGTAAAGAGGGGAACTAGACCATTAGTGACTTTCAGGCCTGATAAAGGTTATATTATAGATACGATAGAAGCGCAAGGTGTTCGTTACCCGCCGTCTGCCAATATGACTAATCATACCACAGATTCTACTTATAAGTTTTCGTATATCTTTTCTAATGACTCGGTACGTGTTGTCTATACAAAGATAGACAGTATTAGAGTGTATGTGGGTAATAATTCGACAGGTGGTGGGACAGGAACGTTCGGCAAAATTCTTATCGGCACGAATGTGATAGCAGATGCAGGGAAGTTTGCTGATACAGTAAAGATAAGGCGTGGGAACGATACGACTTTTATCTTCCGACCAAATGTAGATTGTGCTATAGACAGTGTTTGGATAAATGGGAAAGGGTATACAGCACCATTATCATCCCATGGTGGCATATTTGCGAGTGATTCGACTTACCAGTTCAGTAACGTGAGTGGGGACAGTTCTATTCGCGTTTCGTTTATAGAGATGCGTAAAATCAAATTGTATGTTGGTTCCACTCCGACAGGCGGTGTTAGTGGAGGTAATGGGGATATATACGGTGGGGGAGCTCTCTTGGCAGGGGCAAGTTTACCCTCTCCCAATGATATTGCAGATACGATATTGGTGAAAAACAACAGCGATACCACCTTCACCTTCAGACCACAATCTACTTATGGTATAGACAGTGTTTGGATAAACGAGAAAGGCTATGCAGCACCCTTGCAAATAAAATCCGCTGGTGGCATATTTGCGACTGATTCGACTTACCAGTTCAGTCATGTGACGGGAGACAGTACACTTCGAGTGAGTTTTGTACGGATGGACACCATCCTAGTGAACATATATGCGAATGGAGCGTTGAGGAATAGTGGGGCTCCTCGCGGTGGACACATACTATATGCTGGTACTGACACGGTGGATTGGAATTATAGCGGACCCATCTTTGGTGGACGGGATACTATCTCTATAAAGCGTGGGAAAAATGGGGTATTTAGCATAGTGGCCGATCCGGGATATGGAATTGACTCAGTCTTTGTGGGGCAACGGGGGGGCGTGTTCTCAGCTAACAAGGTCACACCCATGGATATTAGTACGTTTAACTATACATTAATTAATGTAAATGGCGACAGTGTGTTGTCAGTATATTTTCAAAAACGAGACACGATAAGGGCTTACGCAAGTGCAGGTGGAGATATTTATATAGGGGGTAACTCCGTGCTTACCGGTCCTTCCATTCCGGCTTATGTATCCATAGAGATACCCTATGGTCGCGACACGACGTTGGTTTTTCGACCAAATGTGGGTCATGTAGTGGATAGCGTTTTTGTAGGACCCAAAGACACAGCTTATACTAAGCTTACTTTTGTACCGGTCGTATCCAACAGTAAACGCCCGTCCGATACCACTTATCATTTTAGCACTATGAGCGGTGACAGTGCGATTTATGTCAAGTTCATAAAAATGGATACCGTTCGTGTGAATGTATATGCTGATGGTGGCGGCGGAATAGGCACTATGCGTGGTGGTAATATAATATTGAACGGTAGAAACGTTTATCCAGATGAGCTGATAACCGCGACAACCCCACCGACGAAGCTCCCATTTAGACACGGGGCAGATAGTACATTTGTTTTCCGTCCGGAGCCCGGTTATATAGTAGATTCTTTGTTTGTGGGTGTGGGTGCTGACCGGAGATATGTATCTATTACCGACAGTACCTATAAATTAGCGAAAGTAACGGGTGATAGCGTCCTGTCTGTTCGCTTTGTTGCCAGGGACACTGTCAGGATGTTCAAATTGAGTTATCTTGGAGGTCCTCTGAATGGTGGAAGCATCATCCCTGGGACTTTGGCAAAAGTCTATACTCGTGGAAGAGATACAGCACAATATAGAATAGAGCCTTATGCTAGTTATCAGGTTGATTCCGTCACGCTTAACAAAATAAACATACCGGCGACGTTAATAATTGCTGATACTAGCATCTATAAATTTTTGACAGTACGTTTGACAGACACGCTTCGAGTCTTTTTTGGTCCCAAAATATACGTAACTCCTCAGGATAGCGTATTTATTGAGACGGTATCGGAGCCTTCGGGAACTGTGGGCGGCAGTGTGCGTATCACGGGTGGTTCTTCTTTTGCAAATTCCAAGGACACAGCGCGGGTAGATAGAGGAACAGATCCGATATTCACATTTACGCCAAATCCGGGATATGCCTTAGATTCAGTTTGGGTGGACAACACATACAATGCCACTGCACTAACATTAGAGCAGTATGTGTTCAACAATATTACTTCAAATCACAGCTTAAAAGTCAAGTTTGTACGGATGGACACGATTTTCTTGGAGGTAAAAACAGGAGAAGGGGCTTTAGCCCTTCGTGGGGGTCACATAAAATATGGTGCTACTTTGCTTGGTGGTTCCCCTACGTACAAAGGGAAACAAGCGATGAGGTATGAGAGTGAACCGACTTTCACTTTTGTACCCGATCCGGGGTACGAGTGTGATTCACTTTGGGTAGGTCAACTGTTCTTACGTAAACTTAGTCCAACTGATGTTAGCTACCAATTTCCGTCGATAGATGGGAATGACAGTTTGAAAGTCAATTTTAAGCGGAAGAAATACCTTGCTTCTGCCACCGTAAAGAATTATGTGAACGGGAGTATAAGTTCTGTTAATCCCAACTATTCTTTAGGATCCAGCTATGGTGGGTCGGTGCTTGTTCATCACGACACGATCATGTCATTCAACATCACTCCTGGCCCAGGTTATGGTATAGACTCGGTTAAAGTGAACGACGTCGATTCTCTTCCATCGTGGAATAAAAACGGAGCAGCACTTGTGGGACAACCGGCTATTAAGATTACCGGTCCTACTACGGTCGTAGCAAGTTTTGTTAAATTAGACACTATTTTCTTAATCAGCAAGCCTGTGGTAGCAGGAACATTTAGTAATCCTAATGATACGATTCTTATTAAGCCTTTTAAAGACACTGCGCTCATTTTTTATCCCACAGCGGGCTATGCAGTTGATTCGGTCAAATTTAACGGGACAAATGTGCGCGCATCAGTCGTCGGGGACAGTGTCTATAAGGCAACGGTCAATGCTCTACACAATGAACTTGTGGTACGTTATATAGAGGTGGATACCATAAAGAGGCAGTATGTGGGGGCAGGTAATACGCTACAAGCTGCGCCTAGCAACGGGCAAATAGTATTTGCATCAGATTCTGTAGTGAGACGTGGTAAAGATTCTGTGGAAATACGCATTAGACCTAATGTTGCAATGGCACTTGACACTCTGTGGGTGGGCAGTAGAACGCCAGCGTATATGGTGCCATATTCTATGATTAGAAACGATTCAATTTATAAATTTGTGACGACGGCTATATTGGCATCACTGACGAATGGCCCTGATCCAACGCATATAAATGTAATTGCAAGATTTAAGAATCAACCGGTCAAGATAACTACTTTGCTTACGTCCGCTTCGCAATCATGGGGAGACATTCTGTCTAACCCGGATACGGTGGTTACTTATGGTCAACCTTTCAATATCCTCATTCAGCCAAAGCCGGGGTATATGTTTAATGCTCTCACGGTGAACAGTATAGATTCTTCAAGTAAAGTGATTAAGGGCTTGTCAACACCTACTGTTGATACGTTTAAGATTAGCAGCGCAAAAACGAACTACAATATTGTTGTCAGTCTTATAAAACAAGACACGCTAAAAGTGATCAACCTCACTACTTCTGGAGGACGCATTAATCAGCCTAATAAGCCATATACCTCTCCCTTGCTTCTTAAACACGATGGTCATCAAGAAATATTGTCAATTAAACCAAATTCGGGGTATTTTATTGATTCTATCTTGTGGAATAGGGCTTTGGTACGCAGCAACGACAACGGAGTTCTACCCTCATCACTGGGCAATGGAATTGTTAAGGACGCCGGCAATGACTCTACCTATAAACTTCCTGTGACAAACGGTACCGACAGCATAAAGGTAAGTTTTGTAGAGAGGGATACGATACAAGTAATCACTTATAACACATCTTATGGAGGGGTGTATTTAGCTTCTACACTAGTAACAACAACACCTGCATACTACAAGAAAGGCGTCGTAAAACTCTATAAAATAGAACCCACTAATGCTTCTTATGAGTTAGACTCTATGACTGTTGGTGCCATTGGAGTTGACACGATTGTACTAAAATCGACGAATTTACAAAAAATAGGGACGTTTTATGAGTACTCCGATACGGCCGGTATCTTGAATGGGTTGCCTGCTACGCATAAGACGATAAAAGTTTGGTTTAAAGTTAAAAGTTATAATGTTATTGTCAGAAGTCACTACCGGAATGTAATATCTCAATTAACACCAACACTTGTAGCAACTCCCCCCACTGATGGAGGAAAAGTCCTTTGGGTGGAGAACAGCAACAAGGATGTGACGAATACCGGCCCTAGTAATCAGGTGCCCTATTACGGAACTTTGGTAACTTTAGAATTAGTGCCTTCTCCGGGATATGCAGTAGATTCCGTTTATGTAGATGGTGTTTATAATCCAAATGCGGTATCTACGCGCCTTGTTAAGATACAAGATAATTCAGACGAGGATAAGACGTGTGACGTGAAATTCATTGCAATAGACACGATTATGACAAGTGTATCTCCAAGTGGTCATGGGACAATAAGCCCTGTAGGAAATGTAATTGTAAAACGTGGTAGCTCACAGTCATTTGTACTGACTCCTGATCTTGGTTATGGAGTAGATACCTTACTAAAAGGAAGGTCCTCTGATAAACCTAACTTAGCGGGGGGTAATGCTTATACGCTTCTGAGATCTACGACAGGTCCGTGGTCTAATGATACAGTCTATGTATCTTTTGCAAAAGTAAAAAATAGAATTGACCCACACTCACCGGATCCAACACGCGGAACGATACAGCCTTCAACTGATACTACAATCTATTATGATGAGGTTATGGTTTATAACTTTGTCGCCAAGCCGGGCTTTATAGTTGATTCGGTCAAGATAAACGGCGTCTCAGTGACTCCCACTACACCAACATCTCACACGTTTAGTAATATTACGAGCTATCAGAATCTTTATGTATCTTTTATAGAAGCAGATACCATAGAGGCTATCATTAATGGTGCAAATTTAGGAGCAAGCATTTCGCCTAACTTTATTTATAATGTGAAACGTGGTAGAGATTCCGTGAGCATAAATATTTCGCCAAATGCAGCGAATGTGGAGTTAGCCACTTTTACGCTTGACGGTGTAGATGTAAAATCGAGTTTGCGTAATAATGAGACGTTGTATCGCTTTGTTTCTACACAAAGTCGCCATAAGATTGAAGCAGAATTTCAGTATAAGCCACTCAATGTGACACACGGTGTTGTGCCTATTGGGGTTTCCGGAGATGGAGGAAGTATGAGTGCGTATCCGGCGACGATAAATCCGGTACCATTCGGAGATACCATAACCTTCACCATCACTCCTGCACAAGGGTATGATATAGATACTCTCAGGGTAAATGGGGTTGATGCTACACGAACAGTTTATCGTTCAGGAGCCGATTACAAGTATGACCTTGCTGTGATACAGACTACAGATGTACGGGTACGTTTTGTAAGACTTGACACGATTGATGTGACCAATATTCCCCCTTCTGGCGTTACGGTCATCTCTCCGACTGGTCGTTTCTTTGTAAAAGATAAAAGGGACACTCTACTTCCAGTCCAACTCACAACAGGTGGGTCAAGTCCTTATGGCTATGCAGCAGATACGATAAAGTGGAATAATGGACCGTGGGTCGCTGTTACGAGTGATGGCATGACCTATAGGACTCCCGTATTGACGCAACCCATGAATAGCTTGGTTGTAAAATACATAGCAAAGGACTTTATCACTGCATCAGTCGCACCAGGAGAATCCACGCGCGGAACAATTTTCATTAATGGTAGACTGGATACCACAGTGCGGCGTGGCAGGAACGTGACTTTCAGTATCACCCCAACTGTTGGATATACCGTAGATTCAGTTACATGCAACGGCATCAATAGAAGTGGTAATTTGAGTGCTGACGGAAGGAGTTTCACGATTGCGAGCACAGCCTCAACAGTAAATAACGGTCTCTTATCCGTAGTTGTTTACTTTAAACCAACGAGACATCGGCTCCTATTGACAGTTGCAGATCCAGCAACAGGTACGATTTCGCCTCCTTCTGGCGTGACAGTGTCCGATACGACAGTGGATTTTGGGAGCACCGTAGTTTATAGCTTCCATCCTATTCCGGGTTTTGACATAGATTCACTCCTTGTTGATGGCGTGAACTGGACCTCATCTGTAACAAATGGGACCTTCCCATTCACATTTACACAGGCTGATACTCTTCCGCTATTTAACATGGTCGTAGCGTACAGTCAAAGAGATACCATTGATGTGACGTACCAAGATAATGCAGGTTCCTCTATTTCCCCGAGTCAGGCAGGTGGGCTTCCAGTATTTCACGGAAGGGAGGGTACTTATGTGATAGAAAGCAATATGTACCGCGAGCTTGATGCACTTCTTCTTGATGGTGTAGATATAACGAATCAAGTTCATCGTGGTGCGTCACAACCGGGTGTGTCGATTTTTGATACCTTATACTTTGCATCCTATAATACGCATCATCTGATGCACCTTATTTTTAAGCCAAGGCTGCACCTTATTCAAGCCTCCATAGCTTCGGGTAGTGAAAGCGGTCGTATGTCGCCAGCGGGAGATACTAACGTTGTCTATAATTCAAATGTTACTTACTACTTCGCTGCAAATGAGGGTTATAGGATGGATTCTGTTGTCGTGAACGGTGTTAATAATGTGGCAGCCGCGCAAGCCGGTCAATACACATTCTCAGCAGTAAGCTCAAACCAAAGCATTGTGGTCTATTTCAAGAAGTTGCATCAAATTATTGTGACAACCGGCGATTACGGTTCTATACGATCTGCTATACGCCCACTAAATCCGCCACTTGATACGTTATTTGAGCCTGCGGGTGGCAGTAGAACCTTTACGTTTGTGCCAGGTGCAGATTATCGAGTAGGTACGGTTCTCATTGATGGTGTGGAAGACCCTGCTGCCGCGTTAGCACGTTCTTACACATTTGTCAACATTGCAGCAGACCATACCTTAGAAGTCACTTTCCTCATGGGCAATCCTAACCTCACGAGTTTGGAAATTCTTTATCCTCAGGAACTCGCCATTGACTATCAGCCTTATCAAAGGGTGTATTCCGCCACGATGCCATGTGATGAGAATAAATTAGTGATCCGCGCGGAGCCTCCAATGGGAGGGACGGTAACCATAACCTACCCTGCGTCTTGGGATGCAGATAATTCGTATGCAAGCGACACCGTCATAGTGAATGTGCCAGGTATAGACTCAATACGTATTCATTCCGAATTGCCCGGTGGTGTTTGGAAGGACTATTTCATCATACTCACTCGTCCTTTTGGCACCGAGCTTATTCAGCAGTTCTGGAATGATGTGTTGGCAGTGAATCTCCCTTATGCAGCTACTTATGGTTATAAGTTCGAGACTTACGAATGGGTGAAGGGATCGACAGCCCTTGGTAAATACGGTTCTTATTTGTATTTGGAAGATTTAGATTTTTATTACCTTTCATCAGATGCGTGGACTTTGAGGGTTACGCCTGAGTACAGTAGTAAAGTTCCCATACCGCCACTTTGTCCTGTGCATGTACTGACTTCAACAGGGTTACACATATATCCTAATCCTGCTTACAATTCAGTGACCTTTGAAGACACGGCTTGGCCAGAAATGCGCAAATATGAAATTCTAGATTTAAATGGGCGCCTGTGGAAGACATTCCCTGCAACAGGAGTACGCACTACAGTCGATATTTCGGACTTCCCTGCTGGCTTGTACATTGTGAACGTTCAAACAAAAGACGGTCCCCATACTGAAAAGATGGTGGTTGTGAGGTAGTTGTTAAGTAAGGATGAAAAAACAAATACAAAAAAGATTCGGGGGCATCGCATTTCTCATGTTGCTTGTTACGATGCTTCCTGCGCAGCTTCCTTTAGAACTTTCCGCTTATGTGACAGCCGGTTCTGCAAAATTGAACTACACAGCGGGAGCAAAATCAGAAGGGAGCTTGGGTTTATCGGCAGGCGGGAATATAACTGTCTGGATTGAAAAATACCCGGATGTTGGTGTCATGAGCGGTTTGGGAATAGGATATTTTACAGGGACGAGTTCGATATCGTCTTTCTCAACCATACGCGATAAGTATGAGAATGGCTTTTTATTCATCAATGATTATGTTGATTACTCCACAAGAGTGAGAGCCTACTATATTCACGTTCCCTTGATGGGGACCTATCGTCTCGTTGTTGGTGACCACGATTTGTTTGCGGCTGCCGGTATCAAGTTGGGATTTGATATTTATAATTCCTATAACTTGAAAGCAAGCAATCTGACACGTCGCAGTTCCTTCCCCAGTATGGGAATGTATTTCACCAATATGCCTGCACACGGTTTTGATGTAACAACCGGCCACAGCGTACCGGGTAAGAATAAGAGTTTTGGTTTAGATTTGCCCCTAGCCTTCGAAGTAGGTATGTGTTGGAATTTAAGCCGTAAGCTATATACGACATTTTTTTTGGACTATGGTCTCACAGACATCAAGCCACCGGAGTTAAACGAGTATATGAGCAAAATAAAGACCTCTACTTTTGGGTTGAAACTCCGCATCGAACTCTGATGTGCTGTTGCGTCGTTGGGTTGTTGTGCAGACAGACGTCGTAGCGTTGCGGACTACGACCTGAAAATTTATCCGCAGTCTCCTTCTTGTAGTGGATTTTGGTTTAAATGGCCGGATAGTTCAATGGATAGAATGGAAGTTTCCTAAACTTTAGATTCGGGTTCGATTCCCGGTCCGGCTACAATAGGTATATGGCAGTATTACCTATCTTATTAATTGTGTCTTTTGAATAGTTCTGCATAACTTTATTTTTACACTCTTTCCCGACGGCAAATTTACGAATAATTCTCAAGCGATACAAGGTTAGGTTTGCATCGTTAAATTTCAAAAAAAAAGCACTGTTTTGCAGTGCTTTTTAGTGGAGTAGCTGGGGATTGAACCCAGGTCCAAACATGGAACCAATATACTTTCTACATGCTTAGCTTTTTGTTGGTTTTCGAATGTAACCCGGAAAAAAGCATCCAAATTACACCTTATCTTCTGTTATTTTATCTCAAACCCGAAGCAGGTTGAGACTATCCATCTATTGCTGCACCCCGAATGTCGACCGGAAGATGGAAAAACCATCGGTGGGATGTCCTGTTCCTACTCCTTGAGCAGGAATTAAGCCGAATCTACTGTGCTTCGATCAAGCCGCAAGAGCGTAGTTATACTCGCCAATTGCAATTTTATGTCCGGGATTTACGGGCCGGCTTCACTACGCCCGACATGCTTACATACCAACTCTACACGCTGTCAAAGCCATATCTACCCCTCACGTTTAAGATGTTTTTATGTATATTTGTATGTTTTTTTACATAACGGGTGCAAAGTTAGAAAAAAAAATCGCAATAAATAGCAGAATTTTAAAAAAACTTGAGCAACCCGTAGATTTTTATTCACACGCTTGGAAATATCGAAACTTTCATCTAATTTTGCACGTTTTTTTACGGGGATATATACAAAAAAGTGTAATGGGGAAACAGATAGGCTCATAACCCCGGAGAAGTAGTCTGTTTCTGAGTAGCACATAAATAATTATTATGAAAACATTTGAATTAAAAGGTGAGTTAAGAAAAGATGTAGGTAAAAAAGCCACGAAAGTGGTGAGAGCGGACGGGAATGTACCTTGCGTATTGTATGGCGGAACAGAGAACGTTCATTTTTTAGTGTCTGAAAAATTGGTGAATAAACTTTTATATACGCCGGAAGTGTATATATTGAAAATTACCATCGGCAAAACGACGTATGATGCCGTGACCAAAGCGGTACAGTTTCATCCGGTATCGGACAAAACATTGCATTTGGATTTTTACCAGATATTTGACGATAAAGTGGTAACGGTAGAAGTGCCGGTGAAGGTGAGCGGCTTTTCGGTTGGTGTGCAGGCGGGTGGTCGCTTGTCATTGATACTCCGCAAGTTAAAGGTAAAAGCCTTGCCTGCTAATCTTCCCTCACAAGTTGATATTGACGTGACAGATTTGGAATTAGGGAAATCAATAAAAGTGAAAGACTTATCTTTTAAAGGTTTTGAAATAACGAACGCCAAAGATGCGGTGGTAGTTCAGGTGAAGGCAACCAGAGCAGCCAAATCGGTTGAAGCCGCCGCAGCAGCTGCCGCAGCTGCACCCGCAGCCGGTGCAGAAGAAGCCAAGTCGGCAGAAGCAAAAGCAAAAGCAAAACCGGCAGAAGCCAAAGAGAAGAAATAATAACAAAATCCGTTTATCGTGAAGTATCTGGTTGTAGGGCTTGGAAATATAGGTCCCGAATATGAGGATACGCGCCATAACAGTGGTTTTAAGGTATTGGATGCCTTTGCAAAGGCATCCAATATCGTTTTTGACGACTGCCGTCATGGGGCTATTGCCACGGTCGGTCTAAAAGGGCGGCAGGTGATTCTTTTGAAACCTTCCACTTTTATGAACCTCAGTGGGAAAGCCGTTGCTTATTGGATGCAAAAAGAAAAAATAGCCCTTGAGAATCTACTCATTATCACGGACGACCTTTCCTTGCCATTAGGCAGTTTGCGACTGCGAGGACAGGGAAGTGACGGAGGGCACAACGGTCTGAAGAGCATCAATGCGTGTTTAGATACAGACGGGTACGCCCGTTTACGTTTCGGTATCGGTAGTGATTTTTCTCGGGGAGCACAAATAGATTATGTGCTGGGAACATGGAACGAACCCGAAAAAGAAAAACTACCCGCTATCATAGACAGAGCTGTCGATATACTTAAAAGTTTCGTGCTAATAGGATTGGTGGGGACAATGAATGCGTTTAACAAAAAGAAAGCATAAAAAACGAACAGAGGCAAATAGCCTAAAACCCCGATGAAGTCCGTAGGGTAGGGTAGGGTAGGGTAGGGTAGGGTAGGGGGGTGACTACATACTCGCGGGGACGATACGCGAGAAATAATATACTTACAATAATGGAATGGTTATATAACTTATTTATGGGCAGTAGTATTGCTCATACTGTTTTGATTTTTGCGATAGCCGTAGCAGGGGGACTCTTGTGCGGACGACTGAAAATTCGTGGTATTTCCTTGGGACTCACTTGGATACTTTTCCTTGGTATTTTGCTTAGTCACCTCGGTATGAGGGTGGAGCACAACACATTGCACTTTGTCAAAGAGTTCGGTTTGATATTGTTTGTCTATTCTGTCGGTCTGCAAGTAGGTCCCGGTTTCTTTGCTGCTTTCAAAAAGGGAGGCATCACGTTGAATATGCTCGCCGTTTTGGTTGTTTTTTTAGGTGTTTTGACGACCTATATAATATATGTTCTCACGGGATTGCCGATTACCACGATGGTAGGTATCCTTTCCGGTGCGGTCACTAATACTCCCGGTTTGGGTGCTGCGCAACAGACTTACGAGGACATCACAGGGCACGGGGAACTGTCCATAGCTGCCGGTTATGCCATCGCTTACCCTCTGGGGGTTATAGGCATTATACTGTCTATCGTAGTTCTCCGCTATTTGTGTCGGATAAATTTGGAAAAGGAGACCGAATTGGCGGAAATGAGTACTGACAAAAAGGAAACACTGGCGACACATGTCTCTATGGAGGTAAAGAATCCCGCCATTTTCAACAAAGAAATCCTTTATGTGGCGAGGTTATTAACTCAGAAGTTTGTTATATCGCGCATTTTGCATGAAAATGGAGAAATTGAAGTGGCTGCTTCCGACACGATTTTGCATGAAAACGATAAATTATTAGTCGTCACGAGTCATCAGGATGTAGAGGCAGTTACGGCTTTTATCGGCAAACGCGCGGACATCAGGCGGGCGGAGTGGGAAAAAAACAGCACTAATTTGGTGTCCCGTCGCGTCGTGGTGACACAGCCCGCCTTAAATGGGAAAATGCTTGGCTCCCTTCATTTGCGTGAGTGTTATAGTGTAAATATCACCCGTGTAAATCGTGCGAGTGTGGACTTGGTGGCAAATCCGGGACTACTTTTGCAATTGGGAGACCGACTGACAGTGGTCGGAACAGAAAGTTCAATTGATTCTGTGGGGAAGATACTTGGAAATACAGCGAAAAAATTGCGGGAACCCCATCTGATTACGATATTTTTGGGGATTGCTCTGGGCGTTTTGCTGGGGAGTATGCCGTTTACGGTACCCGGAATACCGCAAGCCGTGAAATTGGGTTTGGCAGGTGGTCCCTTGGTGGTGGCTATTCTTATCAGCAAATTCGGACCCCGTTTCGGCATGGTGACTTATACAACGATGAGTGCTAACTTGATGTTGCGTGAAATTGGCATCGCTCTATTTCTGGCGGCTGTCGGTTTGGGTGCAGGTGAAGACTTTGTCCATACTCTCGTTCACGGAGGAGGCTATGTATGGGTCGTTTACGGATTTATTATCACCGTTGTCCCCCTGTTGATTGTCGGTATCCTCGCCCGCAGTGCTTACAAGATGAACTATTATACTATCATGGGACTATTAGCAGGCAGTACAACAGACCCGCCAGCCTTAGCCTTTTCAGCAAGTCAGTCGCCCAACGATTTACCGGCGGTGGCTTATTCTACTGTTTACCCGCTCACCATGTTTTTGAGGGTGCTGACACCTCAAATATTGATATTATTTTTCACTACTGTCCGCTAAAAATTATCGGACAAATTCAAATTTAAATTTTAACCATTATGCGATTTACATTTTTCTCCTTGTCCTTTCTTGCAATAGTTATTCCTATTGTAATTTTTAATCATACGATAGAGCAAATGCGGTGGTACAGTTACGTATTTTTAATTGTCGGTGGTTTGTTATATGCTTGGTTGGTTACTTCAGCCATTAATCGCCAAATGAAATCTTTACAAAAAAGACTTCTGGATATGGATGATGACGAGGATTTTGGAGATAAGATATTCAGTAAGGGTGGGATGAACCATTTCAGAGGTGCGATTGCCGATGGAGGAATTGGATACATATTGCAGGACAAACTGGTTTTTATACCACACAATTTGAATTTATCAAGAAAGTCTCTGACCATCAATTTCTGTGAAGTAAAAGGCTTTGCAGATTATAAAATTTGGCATATTGTTGATACTGGTTTGAAAATTATCCTGCAATCAGGCAGAATGGAAAAATTTGTTGTTGATAAAACCGGCGAGTTCTATCAGCAATTGATTAAGGCATTGCAAAATAGGTAGAAATCTTAGACCCCAATGGCAGCCATTATTCGTGAATTGAATCTCAACAAGTTTGTCGTGAATGTTCGTCGTCGGTTTTTTGTTGTTGGTTTATGGGATTTTTTTGCAACATTTTAACGGTCGAATAGAACAACAAAAGCCGACCGTCATTTCGAGCGTAGCGAGAAATCTCGAACGGACACAGATGTAGTCCATTATCGGACAAATTCCCACTTTTCGGTTAATTATTTTTTTCCGGTGCTATTTTGCCTTTCCTCGCCCATCTCCATCTTGGAAAGGGGACGGGATAGTGAGGTAGAATCTACCCCGCACTGCGCTTCGCTTGTACGGGGTTATCGAAATGTAACGCCTTCCGGCGTAACAGACGGACTTAAATGGTAGAGTACTGACCATATTTTATGCGTTGTCCCTGAATAAAAAGGGAATTTTGTCGTACACCCAAAAAATACTACATTTGCGTATTGATTAGCACCTGAAAAAAATAATTAACCTTAATTGGAGCCTCCATAAGTATTTACGAAGTGCAAATATCACTCCATTCAGAGCTGTAAATCATATTGTACAATGGTCGTTTCAGGCATGAAAGCAATGCCATATAGTTTTGTACCTTGCGAATTAATACAAAAAGTGGTCAATGGTGTGTCCAATAAATATCGCTTTATGGGATTACCATCCCAATCAAACACTAATAAGTGAGAACAAGTAAGATCTGGATCAGCAAGTATCTTATTTGAATAAAGCGTATAAATGAACTGTTGAGTACTCTCTATTCCGTCAAATCCCCTTTTTGATTGGCGGCTAAAAGCACAAACTCCGTTCTGCTCTTTCATCACAGGCTCATAAAAAAATAAATCAATTTTTGGTTGAATCACATTGTTAACGAAATCAAATATTTGAATACTACCTGAAAGAATAGTGGCAAACGCAAATTTATTATTATCAGGATGAATGGTATAAATACCTTGAAATCCGGTTGAATAGGTATGATCCGACATATTCTGGTATTTCTCAGACTTTTGATAATTGAGACAAGTATTAAAAGTCTTTCCATTGGAATCAAATAGTTGAAACCTATAATTCTTAACGAATATCCCGGATGAAATAAAGCAAGTATCAATTTTCAACAGATTCTGACTGCTTTGTTGAAAATTTGTTGTTTTATAAAGTGCATCTGTCATGATAACTTGATGATCAATAAAATGCAGTTTAGCTGAATTGGGATCATAAAGCCATAACTGATTGTTATTCGTCTGTTTGCAAAACTTGATCATGTGCATTTCCCCCGGACCGTTTCCTTTGCTAACCATTCGCTTCAATGTTTTGCCATTTAACACATTGATAAATGTCAGCAGTGTATCCTCTTTCAATGTATTTATAGCCAATATGGTATCTTCCATCAATGCAACTACTCCACCAAATAAAACAGGCTTATCTGTTGATATGATTGTTGGAACTAACTTGACAGGTTCACTTTTAAAACAAGTTAACGGATCTTTTTCCTGGTGGCCAGAACAACCCATTAAAAATAAAAGGCATAAAATATAATATTTCTTAAACATTTAATAAATTTTAATATATAATCAAATTAAAAAAGTTCCAACACTCCGCCCAACAAGTAACGAAATGCCGGAACAAAACATAATTTAGCCCTGATATATTGGATAACCAGGTATGAAACTCACTGAGCCGTCAGACCAATAGTAAACGCAATCAGTATTCGGATTTTCCATACATGGGGATCCAACTTCTATCACTGCCTCACTATACGCCAATGCTTCCACGTTCTCTAACGCAACACCCGACAATGTTACTTCACTCTTGTTTTGGCTGATATTCCAGCCACTCACTACTACAATTGCAGCTACTACGGCTGCTCCTAAAATTCGTTTTTTTCATAATTTAATTTTTTAACTCTTTTTATCTGTTTAAAATTAACAAAACAGGATTTTGATTTTCATCCGTATATTTGATATGCTGATACACTTTCTGTTGGCTTTCCGCGTTCAGACTACTTTTTGAATATTCGACGATATCTGACGGGAGAAGTGGCAGGATAAGTTCATTGTTTTTTTGAATGAAATAACTTTGTTCCGTCAGATTAATTGGAAAACCTGACAGCATTACATCTTCGTTTATTATCTTAAAATCAAGTATAGCTTCGTTGTTTTTTTTGGAAATAAGAGAAAAATGACGTTCTTTTTCATACAAATACGCATATAGGTATTCATTTTCATATTCCATAAATAGGACTGTTCCGTATGCATAATTACCTCTAAATAAAGATTGGAAAAATTCACGTACATCGTTGTAATTATGCTCATAAAATGAAGACGGAATATTTTTATTATTGATATTCATCTTAAAAGCAGGCTTTATATCATTGTTTGACCATTTATAAATCTCGTCATCGAATATATTAAAGAAATACAGTTCGTTTTGACGGTTAAAATCTTTACTGAAATGATTGGCAGAATGGACATGTAAGAATTTAGCTTTCTTTTCGTCTATTTCCAAATGATTATTAATCACGCTGTTTGTGCTTAGGTTAATTGTTTTTAGTTGATGTTGATTATTTTCATCCCTTTCATTTCCTACATATACACAGATTGTATCAGGGCTGATAAAATACATTTTTGTTGCCCAATAATTTATTTTAATACTATTTTCCAGAACATTATCCCATGTGTATCTATATAATGTTTTATCGGTCCGGCTTAGAATCCACACGGTTTTATCTGTTTCAATCTCAAAATCTGCAATACCGTGGTATTCTTTCGGTCCCGGACCATTGCGTTTGATTTTTCCACATAATATCCCTTCTTCATTGAATTTGTATAAAGCAAACCTATCGGCCACATAAATGAAATTCTCCTTGTGTATGATTTTAACAATGTCATCAATTAACACATCTAGATTTGTTTCAAGTGGAATACACCGGACAGACGAAAAAACAGTTGAGTTATTTATTTTATCCGTATAAATCTTTGACGAAATCATGAGTTGAACCGGTGTGCTTTCTTTTGTCTGCTGCGAACCACACCCCATAAGCAACAACAATGCTGTCAATAAAGAAAAATGGTTGAATCGTTTTAATCTCATCTTTAATTATTTTAATAGTTTAATAGCAAAAGTTGCAGGTTAAATCACATATATAACACGGATTTAACCTGCTTTATAAATTTACTTTGGACACTTGGAACAATTTGACGAACCACAAACATTTGTTCCTGGGCAACAACAATAAAATGTTCCTTCTAGGTTTCCATATAACGTTCCCTGAGTATTTCCACTCTCTTGAGCTAGTGCTTCCACATTTTCCAATGCAACATCCGACATTCCACTACTTTTTGAACTTAAGTTCACATTCCACGCAGCAACTGCTGCAAACACCAAAACGGTAACTATTAATAAAAATCTCTTTTTCATATTCTTTATATTTTAAATTTTAACTTAACTAAACTAATAGAATTTGTTGTTGTTTGTCGTCCAACTTCCGCAACGTTTCCCTCTCTGTCTTATAGTCTTACTATGGTGGGGTTATCGGTGCCGACACGTGCAAGAGGGTCGATAGCGACACCTTTACCTGCCTAAGTTGTTTTTTTCCAATATCCAAATGGTTAGTGCTTTAGACTTTTTGCCGCTCAGTTTTGCTTTGCAAAAGCGTACAACAAAATTTCTGCACGATAAAAGTGGCGACATCCGTAGCGGAGCCACAAGAAACGCAAATGTTTTCGTACAAGCAACGCCTATACAAAATATTACTTTCAATATGATTATCGCTGTTTTCATTTTTATCGTAAATTAATTCCTTTTTCCAAAAACGTTTGAATTTGTTTTGCTCCCAAATATTTTAACCTATCGCCGCAAAAGTAAAATAACTTTTCATACCGTCCCAATTTTTTTCAAAAAAAATTGAATTTTTACGATATTTTTTCACTGTACAGGGACACGGCTTGCAAAGCCGTGCCAGCAAAGACCAAAGTGAAAAGAAGAACGGATTTGGGGGTGGTGAGGGAGAGCGTAGCGGTTGCGGGTCAAGCCCGCAGGCCTATAAGAACAAATTGGTAACTACTTCCCCTGTGCAAAAATGTTTTTTCATTTCATACGCTTGGATGTCCTGCAATTTTTATCTATTTTTACCGCCGAAAAAAACAATCAACAGAATCATGTTTAAAATAATTGAGGACAAAGCAACTAATGGAAATTATGCCTGAAAAACAGAACATAGAATACAAATCCTCGTGGCACGATGACTACCTAAAATGGGTATGCGGCTTTGCCAATGCGCAAGGTGGACGGATTTATATCGGCAAAAACGATGTCGGTGCGGTCGTTGGCATGGAAGATTACAAACGACTGATGGACGATATTCCCAACAAAATCAAAAACCTGATGGGAATTACTGCCGAAGTCAATCTATTGGAGGAAGCCGACAAGCATTTTATTGAAATTATTGTGCAGTCCTATTCCGTTCCAATTTCCCTGCGCGGTAGGTATTACTATCGAAGTGGTAGTGTAAAGCAAGAATTGGCAGGTGCAGCACTCAATGAATTTTTGCTTAAACGAGCAGGTCATACGTGGGACGATGTGATAGAAGACGATGCTACATTTGACGATATAGATGAAGCTACCATCAAAAAGTATTTACGAAAGGCAGAAGAAGCAGGTCGTTTGCCTGATATTGACGGACTTTCAACACCCGAACTGTTGGACAAATTGCGTTTGACAAAAAACGGGAAACTTAAACGCGCTGCAATCGTTTTGTTTGGCAAAGACCCCGGACGGTTTTATCCGAATACTTTTGTCAAAATCGGTAAGTTTGAAGACGATGATTTTACCATTCGTTTTCAGGAATTGGAAGACGGCAACATTATTCAAGTGTTAGACAAGGTTTTACGCACGCTTGACTATAAATTTCTAATCAAAAACATTTCTTTTGTAGGAATGAATCGCGTTGAAACGCTCGAATATCCTGTGCCTGCACTGCGCGAGATGTTGCTTAACGCGCTAATCCACCGTAATTATATGGGTGCGCCAACGCAAATTAGGGTATATGATAAGACACTGTTTGTGTGGAATGATGGCGGCTTGCCTGAATCAATTACTTTGTCGCAACTAAAAGAAAAACATTCTTCGCACCCGCGCAATCCGACACTTGCAGGGGCTTGTTTTCTTGGTGGTTACATTGATTCATGGGGTAGCGGTATAATGAAAATTACTGATTCCTGCAAAGCCGCGGGACTGCCAACTCCAGAATTGAGCGAAAAAGAAGGAGGTTTTATCGTAACGCTGTTCAAAGACAGATTTTCGGAGGAACAACTGCAAAAGTTAGGATTGAACGATAGGCAGATAAAAGCCGTTTTGTATGTGAAAGAAAAAGGAAAAATTACGAATAGTGATTATCAGGAAATAAATAATATATCTGAAAGAACAGCTTCTCGTGATTTGGAAGAATTATTTCAAAAGGGTATATTTGAACGAATTGGGGAAAGTAAATCAACCTATTATAACATAAAGGATGGCGGGTAAATGGCGGATATGGCGGGTAAATGGCGGATAAATTGGATAAATGTCCGATGAATGTCCGAAATGTCCGATATATGTCCGATAAATGTTGGATAAATGTCGGATTGACATTTCAAAACTACGAACGCTCACTCACGACATCAGCACCCATGCGGATGCCTTCTTGTCCCCACAATTCCCCAATGTATAAGTCCCGCTAATGCCCTGCTCTTGGTTAGTTCATACCAAAGGGAAAAGAATAATGGATTTTTGGGTGGGCGTAGAATTGCGAGCGCAGAGGCTGCGAGTCAAGCCCGCAGGCCTATAAGAACAAATTGGTAACTACTTCCCTTGTGCAAAAATGTTTTTTCATTTCATACGCTAAAATCGACTCGTCTTCCGCCGACATCTTCACCTTTATAAAATAATGGCATTCCAAATTCTCTTTGGTGCTCAATTCCATGCAATTTCATTTCAATAGACAATGCTCTTTGATATACAACTTCTTGAAATCCATTACCTAAAACACTATGCACCACCATTGCACTACCGATTACATCATAGATGATTTTATCCTGTTCTTCCTTTATCATCGCATTTTTTTGTATTTCATCTTGTATCATCTTGTAAATCTTATTAAAATCGTGGTTCAAGACAATACGAAAGGCAAAGATATATGAACAATTCGATATTTTTCGTTTGCGATAAAAAAAAACTTGCGTTGCCTATCAATTAAAAATATAGCACCTGAAAAAAATAATGGCATTGTTAATTATGTATATATTTGGATGTTTTCAAAAAATGGGAAACATTGAAAATCAGCAATATATAAAGTGTCATATTAGCAAAATGTATTCTTATTTAACAATACCAAATAATTAACCGCAAATGTAAATATAAATTTTAGGTATAATTCAAAAAAACGTCAAATTTTTAACACACCTGCGTCAAATTTTTTATACACTCACAGAAAAGGCATTGTTTGGGTTTATTATTTTTTTCATAGGCCTTTGTTAGAGAGTGTATAAAATAATAACACCATCGTTTCCTCATCTATATTAGAAATCCCTATAACGACCCCAAAACATGATTTTGAACATCATTACTACATCGAAAGGCTTGGCACCGGCATTATTCTTCTTGTCGTGATTCAATAAATTGTCTTCCAATTCAGGGCGGAACATTTCAAAATCCATCACGTTTGATAATCTTTCCAAGGGATTCCCCATTTTTGACAATTTCTCTTTCGTGTTCCAGGAATCAAATAAACCTACATTACCACTGCTTTTGTATTTCATATTGCTATCTTTTTTATGTCTTGTTTGAACACCACAAAGATACACATAATTATTTAAAATACAATGAATTAATTTTTAGAAGTCCCCTTAACCAAATTACAGACTCTTGATTTTCATGCGTTATATGTGAGACATTTGTCACACGGCTCTATAAGTCATTGATTATCAATATGCGGAAGGTCAGAACATCTGATTTTTTCCGCCTTGAAAGTAAACAGCATCAAGGCGATGGCCAGCAGACAACTTGTTATCAACAACATGAAACTATGTGACCACCCATAACGGTCAATCACCCAGCCCATTACCATATTAGCTAACAGTGCTGTGCCTATAAAATAGCCAAAGAAACCGGTAAATCCGGCTGATGTTCCCGCCGCATTCTTGGGTGCTAAATCTAAGGCGTGCACTCCTATCAGCATGACAGGACCGTAAATGAAAAAGCCGATGGAAGTAAGTGCAATCGTGTCAATCGTAGGACCATATGGATTAAGCCAATAGACAAAAATCGCTGCCATCGTGAATAGCATAAAAATGATGGTGGTCATCGCGCGTTTACCATGAAACAATTTATCGCTCACCCAGCCACAGAGCAGTGTACCGGGGATGGCTGCCACTTCATAATAGGTATAAGCGTTGCTGATTTCGGCTTGCCCATAGCCCTTCACTTCGGAAAGGTAGGTGGGCGACCAGTCCTGCACCCCATAGCGTATAAAATACACAAACGCATTCGCAATGGCAACAAACCACAGCGTTCTGTTGTTGAGAACGTATTTGAAAAATATTTCTTTGGTACTCAACACTTTTTCCGACTCAACAGAATAGTGGGGAGGATAATCGTTTTTATACTCTTCAATACTCGGTAACCCGTTTGATTGCGGGTTGTCGCGAATGAGTGCCAAAGCAATGAGGGCTATCACAATGGAAATACCAGCAGGAAAGAAAAAGATACCGAACTTCCATGCTATAGAAGAGAATCCGAGTGATAGAGCAAACAGTATGCCCCATTTGATGACCTGTCCCAGCAAACCACCGCCCACATTGTGAGCCAGATTCCAGACCGCCATTCTAGTACCTCGTTCTTTCACAGAAAACCAATGCGTCATCACGCGCCCACAGGGAGGCCAGCCCATTCCACCAAACCAGCCGATGAGGAACTGAAACACAGCCATCACTGTAATATTGTACATTCCGATGCTTGTCCCCGCCAAAATCGTAGCCACAGAGGCTAATAGCAATCCCAGGGGCAAAAAGAAACGGGCATTGCTCCTATCTGATACACCACCCATTAAAAATTTAGACAACCCATAAGCAATGGCATTAAAAGAAAAAGCAAGTCCCAAGTCAGACTTTGAAAAGCCCATTTCCAAGAGGTAGGGCATGGCAAGTGAGAAATTTTTCCGTACAAGGTAGTATGCCGCATAGCCCACAAAGATGCCAATGAACACTTGCCACCGCATACGCGTGTAGGTCGTTTTGATGTTTTCGTTTTCCGGTATAGGTTTCGGTTTAGGAGGCGCAATAAAATTCCACATAATATTATTTTTTCAATTCCTACATTTGCCCAAAGGGCTAATTCCTTGCTCCCCGTCCGTCATTGCGGGCTTGACCCGCAACCTCCTCTGCCTTCGACACGCTATTTTTCATTTCTAAATTTCTAAATTCCTAAATTTGCCCAAAGGGCTAATTCCTTGCTATCTCAGCATACCCGAACAAAAAGTTCGGCTCTGCCTTCGATACGCTACGTCATTTCTACATTTCTACATTTCTACATTTCTACATTTCTACATTTCTACATTCCTACATTTTTATCAAGTTCCGGTCGTAGCCGTTTTGTCCGTTCCAAGGCTTCATTTTCTTGCCATTCTTGAATTTTAGCATGATTTCCTGAAAGTAGGACTTGGGGCACTGTCCACCCGTTAAACTCTGCCGGTCGGGTATAAATCGGGGGAGCCAACAAATCGTCTTGAAAAGAATCGCTCAATGCCGAACTCTCGTCACCCAAAGACCCCGGTAGTAAGCGCACTATCGCATCTGTTATCAGGCAGGCAGGCAACTCTCCGCCTGTTAAAACGTAATCCCCAACAGACAATTCACGTGTCACCAAATGCTCCCGAATACGCTGGTCCACCCCTTTATAATGACCACACAATATCATAATATTAGTCTTCAACGACAATTCATTGGCAATTTTTTGATTGAAAATCGGTGCATCTGGACTAGTGTAGATAATCTCGTCATAATCCCGTTGTGCCATCAGTTCTATGATACAATCATACACCGGCTGTATCATCATCACCATGCCTGCTTCCCCACCAAAAGGGTAATCGTCCGTCTTGCGATGCTTATCCTTAGCCCAGTCCCGAATATTGTGTACTAGAATCTCAACCACCCCCTTCTCCTTCGCTCGCTTGATAATCGAATGATTAAAAGGACTTTCCAATAATTCCGGTAAAACAGTTAAAATATCTATACGCATATATTCAGGAATTTAGGAATGTAGAAATTGACGCAGCGTATCGAAGGCAGAGCCGAAGCGAAAATTGAGAAATTAATTCCTAAATTAACAAAGATAGCAAGGAAAAAGCCGCAAGGCAATCTTGTAAATCAGGATTCAGACAGGATGTAAGGATGCAAATTTATTATTGTTTTTTTCTTTTCTCGAGGTGGTCTTTATACCTCGTCATAAATTTATCTACGCGCCCTGCGGTATCAACCAATTTCACTTTACCGGTGTAAAATGGGTGAGAGGTATTGGAAATTTCCAACTTTACCAATGGATAGGTAACACCATCAATGTCTATCGTTTCTTTCGTAGTAGCAGCGGATTTCGTAAGAGTAGTCGTTCCGTTTGACATGTCTTTGAACACTACTAACCGGTATTCTTCGGGATGTATGCCCTTTTTCATATTTTAAAACTATTAAATTTGACCGTATCAATCATATTCTCTTTCTTAGGGGGTGCAAAAGTAGATGAAAAATTCGATATTTCCAAACGCGGTTAATTATTTTTTTCAGGTACTATTTTTTCATATTTGTTCCTGCAGGTTTGCCTTGCCCACAGTCCCGCAGGGACTACGCATTATTAACCGTAGGCTTCAGCCTACGGACAAGCAACTACCCCACCCGAGCAAGTGCCGCAGGGACGGCACCTGTATGCCGAGTACAAGTGCCGTCCCTGCGGGAACAGATTGAAAAATATCGCACCGGAAAAAATAATTAACCCTTTAATAAATTGAGCACGTGGTCAGTGATGGTGAAAGTTTGCTGATAGCCATAACGGACACTTTGCGAAGGAATCTCTTCGAGCGTTTGGGGAAATTGACTCGTCTTTCCTGTTAAAGAGAAACGACCTGATGCATTGATTTCCACAAAACAAAACAAGGGATCCTGTAAAAATACCCGTTTGTTATTGAGCCAGATATGAGAAGCCGTATTAATGCCGAAATAGTGGATGTTGTTGAGACAACGGTAAAAATCGCAATGATGGTGACCGTTAAAACAGGCTACTATCTTATTAAAGCCGACTCGTTCGTTTTCCTTTTCCAAAATCATTTGGACATACTCCCTGTTGGGAATACCGGAAATACCGGGCGTATCACGCAGTAAGCTCTGGTGCGAAAATACAAAAACAGGCAACTTGGTCGCTTTCAGATCGGCTGCCAACCACTCGCATTGTGCGTCGGTGACATAGCTGAGGTCGTTTAAAAATTTAAAATAGTTACCCGCCTCATAGTCAATAAATTTCCCTTTGGAATAAATATTGTTCCCGTCTAATACCACACAATGATAGCCTCCTAAATCAAACGAATAATACGGTGCAGGCATTTCCAGAAAAGGAACAATTTCTTTTTTAGATACCTTTTCGAGTTCATGATTCCCGATGACATGATAGGCAGGACAACGGGCCGTTTTGAATTGTTTAGCAAAATCCTGATTTTTAGGAGGATTGGGGTCATGAATAAAATCGCCCAAATCGATGATAAAATCAGGTTTTTCTACTTCAACTTTTTTCAGGAACGCATCCAATCGTTCTTCGGCATCCGATGTACAGTCTCGGTGAATGTCAGCCAAAATACCAAACTTGAGCGGCTTAAATTTTTTTACAGACGGCTCAGCCGCAATCACCGAATCAATAGGAAGTCCCGCTAAACCGGCAGTAATTCCCATAAGACCTGCTGTACGCAAAAAATCCCTTCTGCTTTGCCCGGTTATTGTTTTTACGCACCAACTGCTTAACTCCTTTTCAGAAGACGATGGTATCAAAGCACATTGCGTTGGCGATGCGGCAGATATTGTTGAAATACTTGAGCGCAGGAATAATGTTTTAGCCGTTTTCCAGGGGCATTATCATTGGGGGCATTACAGTGTCCAAAAAGGCATCCATTATTTCACGCTCAAAAGCATGATTGGGGACGCTTTACCTGAAAACAGTAGCTTTGCGATGGTAGAAGTTGATAAATCGTTGAACATATCCATTGATGGATTTCATAAATGCGAAGATAAATAT
>BNXR01000012.1 GCA_025999735.1 Bacteroidia bacterium
GTACTGATCTTGTTTGCCAATAGGCTCTTTTAATCTTCCTATTTCAATTTGACAAGCGAAAAATTCAAAGAGAGATGGTGGCGCAAGCCTTTACCCTAAAAAAAATCCTCCAAAACAATCAAATTGACGATTTTGGACGGATGTTGCATGAAGGATGGTTACTGAAAAAGTCGCTGACGAATGTGATTAGCATCCGGATTCATAATTATTTTTTCGACCTCTACACTTTCATCGCAATTGAAACGGATGAAATTTAACCCGCCATAAGCGGCTGCGTACTGATCTTGTTTGCCAATAGGCTCTTTTAATCTTCCTATTTCAATTTCACAAGCGGTAGCTGCTAATTGTTCTTGCGAAACGTACTGATGGTTGTAAGCACTTAAAGCATTCACCAACCCGACAGTAAAGGAACTGCTGGATCCAAGCCCTGTTCCGGCCGGAATATCGGATACGGAATTAATATCAACCCCTTTGATTTGAAGCATAGATAAATATTCCCTAAAAATCGGATGCTTGATGTCCGAAAAATTTTCAACTAATTCTGTTTTTGAATATTTAAGTTGGATTTTGTCCGGCTCAAAAAAAGGGTGAATTGCCAAGTACATATATTTATCTATAGACGTACTAAGAACGGCTCCAGGCTCTTGTGTATAGAAACTCGGCAAATCGGAGCCTCCGCCTGCAAATGAAATTCTGAATGGGGTGCGTGATATAATCATCTCTATAATAATGTATTAACAATATGTAATAAAGCATTCGCTGTATTCTGTGGAATCAGTATCGATTGTTTCACCCGTGCAGCCTCTCCGGCTTCGACATCTGCCGGTCGGTCTCCTATCATGTAGGACTTGGATAAATCAATATTCCAATCGTCCGCAGCTTTGAGGAGCATTCCCGGTTTGGGCTTGCGACAGGTGCAGTCTGTTTTATAGGCTACGCGTTCTTCGGGATGCCCTTTGTCAGGATGATGAGGACAAAAATAAATAGCGTCAAGATAGCTTCCTTCTTGTCCCAACAGAGTTTCCATTTTATTGTGGATTTGTTGCAATTCTTGGAAATCACAAAGATTTCTGGCTATCACCGGCTGATTGGTCACTACTATTGCCAAATATCCTGCCTGATTAATCTTTCGGATGGCTTCTGGCACACCTGGAAGTAATTCCATTTGTTCGGGAGTAGCAAGCAAATCTACTTCCTTATTTATTACGCCATCGCGGTCTAAAAAGAAAGCAGGACGTTTGTTTTTGCTATTTAAGCGGGCGACTTTTCCGGTAAGAACATCCTTGCATACTTTTTCATATCTGTCAGGCGTGCCCATATCTTTTATATATTCGGCACTCACGTAACCAAACATTTGGGCACCAGACGATAAGGCAAGAGGAAATATGTTTTTCCCCCAATCGCTTTTTTCGCCAGCTTTTATAATGTGCGTGTAGCGCAATATGGAAGGCGAAAAAATATAGAGGGCCGCATTTACCAAATTACGGTGATACCTGCTTTCGTGCGGTTGGGGATAAAATCCCGAAATGCGGTTGTTCTCATCAATATCCACTAAGTCAGAATCGGCTGGATGATCGTTAGGATGCAGGAATAACGTGGCTTCTGAGTGATGTGAGTGATGAAAATCTAACATTTTCCCCATATCAAAATCCATAATGGTGTCTCCGTAGAACACCCAAAAGTCGTCCTTCAACTTATCGGCAATTTTTGCAAAAGCCCCTGCTGTCCCCAAGGGCTCTCTTTCTCGATAATATTCTATGCTAACGTTGTGAGAGTAGCCGTCACCAAAAAAAGTCTCTATTTTTTCTCCAAGATAGCCTGTTAGAAACAAAAAATCGGTAAATCCATAGCGTTTTGCTAACTCTACTTGATATTCTAATATGGGTTTCCCGTTCACAGGAATCATTGCTTTTGGAATTTCTTCTGCTACACTCCTGATACGTGTCCCTTTGCCACCTGCGATGATTACAACTTTCATAAACTTAAATAGTAGGGTAACCGTTTTTGTTATATTCTATCGCCTTTTGAATAGCAAGTCGTACCGCTTCGTTAGAGGTATATTTTGCCGACCACCCTAATTGATGAATTTTTGATAAATCATACTTAAATTCAGGTACATCGCCAACCCAACCACGCTCACCACCGGTATAAACAATCTTGGCATTCAGTTTCAACTCTCTAATCACCATCTGAGCAATTTCCTTGACTTTTGTTCTTGATGATACCCCTAAATTGTAAACATTAAATCGTTCGTGACTATTTTCCCACACAAATAGAATACCCGAAACAAGGTCTTTTGCATACACGTAAGGTTTAATTTGTTCCCCATTACCGAGTACTTCCAATTCATTAGGATTTTTCTTCAGTTTCTTTATGAAATCGTATATCACACCATGCGTAAAACGTTCACCTACCACGTTGGGGAAGCGAGTTATCCAAGTTTGTATGCCGTAATTAGCGGAAAAGGCACTGATGTATGCTTCACTGGCTAATTTAGCGGCACCATAGTTGGACACAGGTTGTAATGGACCATAATTTTCAGTGAGTAAATCGCTGGTTTCACCGTATAATGCTGACGTAGAGGAAAATACCAATTGTTTGACTTGATACTTTCTCATACACTGCAAGACGTTGAAAGTGGTGCTGAAAGTCAATTGGTAATCAACTATCGGATCGTTTCCCCCTTTTTGTATATCGGAATTTGCGGCCAAATGAAACACACAATCAAACGCAGTGTTCGCAAAAACAGCATCAAAAAATGGCATATCTAGGATATCTCCCTGCACAAACCTAAAATGTGGATTAGAAAACAAATGCGCAATGTTTTCCTTTCGTCCTAATATCAAATTATCCACAACGACCACCTTATGTCCTTGTGTTATCAATTCATCGCAAAGATGGGAACCTATGAATCCGGCACCGCCGGTAACTAAAATATTCATCCTTTTTTGTAAAAATCAGCATTTTTTAGCCTAAATTTTGTCCATTACGCCTATTTTTTGCATTAAAAAAATGGCGTAAACATTTTATTTAGAATGGAAACTGGGGGCAATTCCAACACATGAATAGGTTTAATGTGGTCTATAATGCTGTAGGCTTGCTCAAAGCCTCTTTTTACGACAATTGCATCTTGAATGCCGTCATAGTAGCCAGATAAATGCAAAATATCATACACTGCATTTAGCTCGTTGAGTAGTTTCCTGTCTAATTGGGCCACATGGGACGTATAGAACTCTATAGACCTGCGTTTTTTCTTCGGCATTTCCACTCCTTTAAGTTTGAGATAGGAATCCAAAGCGAGTAGTACTCCATTGTAGGCAGTCCCACAAGCAGTACGCACATACTTTTTGTCGGCATAATAATTGTCTTCCTTGTTTGCTTTTTGCAAGGTCTCTTTCGCGTTATTCATATAACGCATCGACTCAGCGTAGGCGCGCTGTTTGATTCCTTCCTGTTCTTCATTTGACATAATTTTTTTTTAGGTTTTTACTCCGCTTAGAGTTTGCAAATATAGCAAAATTTTACCGACAACACTATTGCATTTTTAGAAATCAATTTTTTACAACCATCGCCATCAACTTATGTCGAAGGTGTACTACTTTATAGGCTGGATTCGCTTCTAATATTATCTTTTCCAACACTTCCGGGTCATCGGGCAAATGATACGTACAAATAGCCAATTTGGGTGCAAAAGTCTTTAACACATTCGCAGCACCACGCAACATATCGCGTTCGGCTCCTTCAATATCCGCTTTAATAAAATCTATTTTTTCTAATTTGTTTTCTTCTGCAAATTTGTCAAGTGTGGTGATACTAATCTTTTCTTTCATTCCTTGCTTCCGATTTATACCTAAAGAAGCACCCCCACTATCATTCACGAATATATCAAATTCGCCTTCGGTGTCTCCTAAACCTTGTTGTATTGGATAGATTTTTACCCCCCCCAATTTAACATTATTTAACTCTTTCGTCTTGCATAACCATGAATAAATATCCTTCATTGGCTCAAAGGCGTACGCAATTGCCCCTTTTGCTGCTGCGTATGCACTAAAGTCACCAATCCAAGAACCTGCGTCAATGACTACATCTCCTTTTTTGACAGTTACATCAAAAGCCCCATCAGTATAACCGTAAGGACCTTCGGTCATACGAAGATCATACCGTCTCACGAGCTCCTTATCATAGTTGTCGTTAAGATTGATATAAAACAGAAAGGTATCTTCAAAACAATGAGCGAGTCCGCAAAGTGTGTCCGTTTCATTTGAAATGTCAGGCAGTATAACTCCATTAATATCAAAAACGAATTTATTTCCATCGTGCTTCAACCACCTTTTTTTGATAGCTATACCTCTTTTTGTACGACCTTTGTATTCCGCTTTCACGTACAAGTTTTGAAAAAATTGAGGTGCAATTCTCCATTCACGTGATACTCCTTTCGCAAAATAAGCGACTGTTTCCAAGAGCGTCCAATGCCTATAACGCAATCCAATAAAAGTATTTTGTAGTAATCCCATATTATTATTATTCAAAAGAATAGCGTAAACATTTTATTTAGAACAGAGGACTTCGCCGGTGGTAACTCCAACACATGAATAGGTTTAATATGGTCAATGACGTTGTAAGCGTGTTCATTGTCTTCCTTGCGTGCTTTCTGCAAGGTCTCTTTTGCATTACTCATATAACGCATCGACTCAGCGTAGGCGCGCTGTTTGATTCCTTCTTGTTCTTCATTTGACATAATTTTTTTTTAGGTTATTACTCCGCTTAAACTTTGCAAATATAGCAAAAATTTCACCGACAACACGATTGTATTTTTAGAAATCAATTTAAACTTTTCATAATCTTAATGCTCTGAATCTTTAACTCGTAGATTCAATTTCGTTTTTTTCCTGTTATTGCCTGTAGTGTCCGTAGAATAGCTATTTTATATAATTTCCATAAGGTCACTTGATACATACCTTGCTTTTTTGCCGCAATGAATCCTTCGGGGTGAACTAAAGACATGGGGGCATTATCTGTACAAAAATATTCTTTATCTATTTTAATATTTGTTTTTTTTTGTTTTTTTAACAAATAGTAATACATTTTGACGATAGTAATAACTAATTTGTTCTATATTCCAAATTCTTTTTCTGATGTAGTCTATAGCAATATAGCCATGTTTACTGAATATATTTGCCCAATAATCAGGCCATTGTTCGTTAATATGCTCTGTACCTCCTTGATAAGGGGCTGCCGCTGAGAATAATACGATGTCGGACGCATTTACAAGTGATTCTACAAATAATTCGGCTGATTGTTTCGGCAAATGCTCTGCAACCTCTAATGAAATGGCTAAATCGTATTTTTTATTAACCCTAACTCCCTTATCCAATTCAACGGCTGTAAAATATTCCGGGGAAATCTTTAAGGATCCTTTATCAACCCATCTTCCATCATACCCTCGTATTTCGTCTACTCCTAATGTTTTTAACGCGGCTAACCATGTTCCTAATCCACAACCAAAATCAACCGCTGAATTGATTTTGGGGATTACTTCAAGAACGATTGGTAAAACAAGTCCTGCACTACCAAGGCTTCCAACCACATTAGCTTTGTAAAAATCTGCATCGTATGCTGTTTTGTTTTCCATATTTTATTTTTTGCATTAAAAGAGTGGCGTAAACATTTTATTTAGAACAGAGGACTTCGCCGGTGGTAACTCCAGCACATGGACAGGTTTAATGTGGTCAATGACGTTGTAGGCCTGCTCAAAGCCTCTCTTTATGACAATTGCATCTAGAATAGCGTCATAGTAGCCGTCTAAATGCAATATTTCATACACTGTATTTAGTTCGTTAAGTAGTTTCCCGTCTAATTGGGCTACATGGGATGTATAGAACTTAATAGACCTGCGTTTTTTCTTTGGCATTTCCACTCCTTTAAGTTCAAGATAGGTGTCCAAAGCGAGTAAAACACCACTGTAGGCAGTACCGCAAGCAGTACGCACGTATTTTTTATCTGCATAATAATTGTCTTCTTTACGCGCTTTTTGCAAAGTTTCCTTCGCATTACTCATATAACGCATAGACTCAGCGTAGGCGCGCTGTTTGATTCCTTCTTGTTCTTCATTTGACATGATTTCCTTTTTTTAGATTTTTACTCCGCTTAGACTTTGCAAATGTAGCACTAAATTTTCAATTAAACTGCAAATCGCTTTCACTGCGGGAAAAAAAACAAGGGATATATTATTTGTCATCGTAATGACCCTCGGCAGATAATATCAAAACGACAACTTCTTTCTCAAATATTTGATAAACAAGTCTATGTTTGTGTGTTATTCTACGAGAATAACAATCAGATAATGCTCCTTTTAGTTGTTCGGGCTTTCCTATGCCAGTTAAAGGATGTTCTTTTAATTCGCTTAATAGGCAGTATAATTTATTAATAGCTATTTTGTTACCTGACTTTATCAATAATTGGATGTCCTTCTTGGCTTTCGGTTGATATACAATTTGGTAGTTCATCGTACACCAAGGAAATTTTTTATATCTTCATCTGTCCTGAGTATACCGGCAGGAGGTTCTTCCATCGATTTTTTTATCATTTCAACAAATTTGGGGTTATAAATCCCCTTTTTTGCTCTTCTATCAAACAGATAAGAGTGCCATAAAACCCTTGGAGTATGGTCATTTATCCAAAATTTTAGATAGCTCAAACTGTCCGAACAGATTTGACAAAATTTAGCCCACCCTTTACTTATCCCGTCAATCTGTAGGCTATTCTCGTGTACCATTTCTATGTTTGCTACTGTTTCCATAATGATAATGATTTAATAGGGCGTAAAGGTAACACTAAATTTCCAATTACACACCAACGATAAAATACAAATTGTCTGCCCTGCTGTCTGCTATGTTGTACCAATTTAATTAATAGTATTTTTTTTAACTGCTTTCAAAAGAATAGCGTAAACATTTTATTTAGAATGGAAACTGAGGGCAATTCCAACACATGGATAGGTTTGATTTTGTTGATGATTTCGTTGGCAGAATCAAAGCCACTTTTTATTACATCTGCTTTTTGTATACCATCATAGTAGCCGTCTAAATGCAATATTTCGTACACCGTATTTAGCTCGTTGAGTAGTTTCCCGTCTAATTGGGCTACATGGGATGTATAGAACTTAATAGACCTGCGTTTTTTCTTTGGCATTTCCACTCCTTTAAGTTCAAGATAGGTGTCCAAAGCGAGTAAAACACCACTGTACGCAGTACCGCAAGCAGTGCGCACATACTTTTTGTCGGCATAATAATTGTCTTCCTTGCGTGCTTTCTGCAAGGTCGCTTTCGCGTTGTTCATATAACGCATTGACTCAGCGTAGGCGCGCTGTTTGATTCCTTCTTGTTCTTCATTTGACATGATTTTCTTTTTTTAGGTTTTTACTCCGCTTAGACTTTGCAAATATAGCAAAATTTTACCGACAACACCATTGTATTTTTAGAAACCAATTATTCTTTTTACTCCCCTCTACGCCACTCTTTGATGTTTCGCTTTTCTGTATCAAAGACAACACCGATTTTGATGATTTCCCGCTTATCGTTCGGGGCCGTTTCAAAGGGCTTGGCATACCCTTTTTCTTCTATTTGTGTCAGAGCTTCTTCCACCGTACCGCCTGATGCCACTTTAAATTCAAATATATAAACTCTCTCATCTAATTTGATGATAGCATCCGCTCTGCCAATATTTCCGTGCACTTCGGTGAAAGTTAATTCGCCAAGAAGGGTCATCAAAACATAAAATGCGTACTCATAATCACGCTCGTTGTGGAGGTTGCTATGCAGGTCGTAGGGTAGAGCAGCAAAAAACGAGGTAAGGCGGTTGAAGAAATTTTCCAAGTTGCCCTCTAATAAATCTGTACCGAACTGTGCATAACTATACGTGCTTCCTGAGCCTGCCTGCACCGAATATGACTGAAGCAAAGAATTTAAAAAGCCCCGTTTGACTTCCCCATTCGGGAAACCCAAGGTATATAAATCGAATTGGCTGTTGTATTTTTTTATCGTGAGGTAGCCGGTTTGAAAAAGCAGCGGGATGGGATTTCCGGCTTCGCGACGATAGTCATTTATACCGGCAGCAGAAATGGTAACACCCTTTTCAAAGTCTATAATGTCAAACTTGTTCTGTAGCAATTCTTCCACCAGAAAGGTGGGAGTGCCTGTTTCGTACCAATAATCACTTAATCGCCCTTTTGACAACACATTCACGGTACTGAAAGGATTGTAAACGCTCGGACCGCCGTAATAAAAATAATATCCGTTATACTCGTCTTTGAGTTTTTCTATCATTTCGACACGTGAACGACCGGTTTCCGCAGCTAAAGTCTCAATTTCGGGCGCAAAATTAGTTTCTAATTCTTCTTGTGTAATACCACAAATGGTCGTATATTTTGCATCCAAAGATATGTCACATAACTGATTAAGGTCAGAAAATACACTGACTTTGGAGAATTTTGTCACGCCCGTAAGCAAGGAAAAGCGAATATTTTGATCTGAGCCTTTCAGTACGGAGAAAAAACCTTTCAAGGTGGCTTTAACTTGCTGATTTAGCTCTGGATTTTCCATTGTCTGTGTGAGTGCACGGTCGTACTCATCAATCAGGATGACTACATTCTTGCCTGTTTTCTCGGCAGCACGTTTTACTAGACCTGTAAAGCGCGCCCCGAAAGAATCTTCGGTTTCATCTTTTCCCCATTCTCTTTCCAAATTGGAGAGCTTATGATTAAGAAAACCTTGTAGTTGAGTGATATTTTCATCGTAGGTGTCAGCCACAAAATCGAAAATAAACACAGGATATTCTACCCATTCCGTCTCCAATTTTTCCAACGCCAGCCCTTTAAAAAGCTCTTTGTCAGCGCGAAAATAGGCGGCAAGCGTAGAAATGAGTAAACTTTTCCCGAAGCGACGCGGACGGGAAAGAAAATTGTGAGTGGCATCATTTGCCAGTGCATACACTAGGGCTGTCTTATCGACATAAACCCACTCACCCGATACTATTTTGTCAAAACTCTGTATGCCAATCGGCATCTTGCGACGACCGCCTGTTCTGTAATCGTTGTTCATGTTTATTTCTCCTAATTTTTTATATATAACAGATTCACGCTTAAATTTTGCAAATATAGTCAAATTTTACCGGCAGCACTATTGTATTTTTAGAAACCAATTATTCTTTTACAACCATCGCCGTCAATTATGACGAAGCTGAGGTATACAATTTTTATCCATCCGGTTTAAAATCTGAATCTGTTATTAAATTTACTAAGAATGACGGGCTGTCAATCACTTTTCAACATTTTATCTAAAATAAAAATGGTATTCACCAAGGTAGATGCTACTATTGAATAGCCTTTTGACAATAGATATTCAGAGATTTCACTCTTTTGCATTGATTGAAATTGGTTTTTTAATTCTCGCGTATAATGGGATGTCTCAACACAAATCAGTATCGGACAACTTATATCCCATCTTATAGTTTTTAAAATCTTTAAGTCATAGCCTTCCGCATCAAGTGTAAGCACCTCTGGAAAATCCCCATGACAATATTTATCAATTATCTCTGTTATTGTCATTGTCGGAATAGGGATAATTTTCACTATTTTATGTCCCATTGCCTCACATTCATGTGCTTCTTGTTCTGATAAGGTGTTCAGCCAAGGAGCACTCATTTTATAAAAGTCCATGATGCCGGATTTATCAGCAATAGCAACATTTAAGTTTATATCTCTTCGCCTTTCTTTATAGAAAGATTTTATTAAATTCGTATCTGCTTCGACATTGATTCCATGTCCTCCCTTTTTATAGAACATAGCCGTATTGCTTAAACGTCTTGGATGATGCGCACCAATATCAATCCATGTCCAATGGGGTAAATGCATCCCATCCATCAAAAATTTTATTATTACATCTTCTCCATTCTGAGAATATGATTTTTTATATAATGGGATAAGCCGACCTCTGATCTTTTGATAATAGAGACATAATTTTTTATATATACTATCAATTAATGTCGGTGTTCTGTTCTGTTCTGTTCTGTTCTGTTCTGTTCTGTTCTGTTCTGTTCTGTTCTGTTCTGTTCTGTTCTGTTCTGTTCTGTTCTGTTCTGTTCTGTTCTGTTCATGACTCATATTATTATTATTATTTCCCTATAAACCTAATTCTTTCTAATTGTCATCTTTTTATAAGATAAATATTCCAACGCCAAAATGATAGTCGCAATTAGCTCGCATAGTATTTCAATTACAATTTAATCCATTCATCCGGTAGATAATCAGGAGTTTGAATTCCATTCAAAAGACGCGATGGGGCAATTACCACTTTTTGAGGGTTTTGATTCAACCACGCACCCCACCAGCTAAACGTGCTATTACCAATAATATTATGCTTGCACTTTGACATCAAAAACATATCCTGCCAACTATCCAATCCACGATTATAATCACAATAATGCGAATTCGGAATCTGCAGGTTCGCTTGACACCATTCAATATCATCAGAAAAAACAAAAAATACAGGCGAATTTAATACTTTATTAATTTCCGCAATAGCCTTTTCCACATATTGGGGTACACATACGCAATCAAAGATTTTTTTGTTCTCACCTACAACTTTATCCCCTCTCCGTACATGTATTGAAACACTATCTGTGTTTTCAATAATATCCAGTAATGTAGCAGTGTCGCGGGATACGGCTGCCCTATCAAAAGTGAAAGCGGATAAAACGTCTTCCCGCACGTGTAAAAAATATTTTTCCGTAATCCAATGACCAAAATAAAAATTCCATCCAGAATGTTGGCGCATCATTTCATTGTCAAAGCGATACGCTTTTTCAGCAACGATTTTTATTCCGACCACTCGAAGGACAAATAGAACCAAAGAGCAGGCGACGGAAAAACCCTTCCTCTTTTGAAATATACGTAGTTTGCGTATTAATCTAACCATATTGTCGGTAAAACATGAGGCATTATTTGTAACCCCAAACACACGACCTAATTCATAACCCCAATGAGAAGAATCTCTATGGGCACATACACTGCTGAAAACGACATTCCTGTTTTTCTTTTTCTTTGCGAGATAAAAAGCATATTGAAACATCTGATTCCCCAAACCATTATATAAAAGTATTACCTCCATCTGTCTTCTGTTGTTTCCTATTTTCAAAAGAATGGTGTAAACATTTTATTTAGAATGGAAGGCTTCGCTGGGGGCAACTCCAACACATGTATAGGTTTGATTTTGTTAATAATTTCGTAAGCAGAAGCAAAACCGTCACGGATTACACTGGCTTTTAGGATGCCCTCATAATACCCATCAATATGAAGAATACGATAAGCAGCATGGAGTTCCTTTGAGAGTTTCCCATCCAATTTACCCGCTTCGATCATATAAAACTCAATAGATTTATGCTTCTTTTTTTGGGGCATTTCCACTCCTTTGAGTTCAAAATAGGCGTCCAGGGCGAGTAGTACCCCATTGTAGGCAGTCCCGCAAGCAGTACGCACATACTTTTTATCTGTATAAAAATTGTCTTCCTTGCGTGCTTTCTGCAAGGTCTCTTTCGCATTGTTCATATAACGCATAGACTCAGCGTAAGCGCGCTGTTTGATTCCTTCCTGTTCTTCATTTGACATGATTTTCTTTTTTTAGGTTTTTACTCCGTTTTAGATTTTGCAAATATAGTCAAATTTCACCGACAACACGATTGTATTTTTTTTCTTAATCTTTTTAGCACTTGGGTGGAGGCAACATATAACTTCAATAGAAATATTTTGATTTCTATACATGGTATTTTACTTATCAACCACATAGGAATGTGAAAATATTTCTGACTTAAATGCATGAGCTCATTGAAGGATGCCGGATATTTTAACATATCAGCTATAGCATCCCTTTGCGCCTTACAAGAAATAAGAGCACTCCTGTATGTATGTATGTATGTATGTATGTATGTATGTATGTATGTATGTATGTATGTATGTATGTATGTATGTATGTATGTATGTATGTATGTATGTATGTATGGCTTGGGCATAGTGAGTGGCAAAATTATAATTTTTCCTGACTAATTGAGAGTAAAAAGGGGTCCCCTTGTACCCTTTTGCATAATTATTTTTCAACATCACAATCTCATAAAATTCCTCGCTACTCCGACAAGTCAAACCCAAGTGAGTTGTGCGACCGGTTATTGAATCATCTTGCATCAAATGAATATAGGTACTGTTTGACACCAAACGACAAGAAGTCCCCTTCAAAATAACTTGATAGGTAAACCAATTATCTTCATTCAAGTGATGGGGAATACATCGTATGCTGTTTTCGCGTAAAAAATTGATATCATACAACTTATTCCATGTTACAACAGTGATATATACCTTTTGTAAATAGTATAATTTTGCTACTGACTGTTCCGAAGGTGCTGCAACTAATGTATCGCAATGAGTGTAGCCCGATGATGCTTTCGTGTTCTCGCTTCCATCCTGAAAAAAACATTTAGCACTGCCCGCAATGAAATCCACCGGTGTTTCACTCATCTTTTCATACAAAATGCTTATGCAATCCGGCGTAATTTCATCATCACTATCCATAAAATAAAGGTAGTTACCCTGCGCATTATCTATCGCTGAGTTTTTGGTTGCCCCTGTTCCTCTATTTGAACCGTGATCTATTATGTGCACATCGTTCCCACGTGGATGAGTAGCTATAATTTTTCGGACAATCTCCATACTACTATCCGTACCCTTATCATCCACTATCAAGTATTCTATACTTTCAAATGTTTGATTTAAGGCCGACAATAAAGCGCGTTCCACGTATTTTTCTACGTTATAAACGGGTATGGAAAGAGTTACCTTATACATTTTCTTTTTTTCTGTTTCACTTCTACGAAATTAGCTCCCCTGCCCAAAGCTTTTGTAAAAAAACTTTCCACGGCAATACCAACACATTGCCCAACATTCGAGGATACAAGTCATTGCTAACAAGCAGTAGCTTTTTTACCGAATAATCTTCTGCAAATGCTTTCAAACCACCGATATGACGTGTTTGTGCCTCTGCACAAGATTTCACCTCAATGGCCACTTCATTGTCACCAAGAATAAAATCAACTTCCTTATGCGTAGCAGTATGCCAATAGGAAATGTTGTAATTCAACTCTGTATAGTGGCTGTGAGCATAAATTTCTTGGTAAATGAAATGCTCAAATGCTTTCCCGAAAATTTCCGTTCCCCATGTTATTTTGCCTCTGTTCAATAACGAATTGACTACGCCTACATCAAACATATAAAATTTAGGTGCTTGCATAATACGACGCTTCGGTTTCTTCTGAAAGGAAGGCAAAAATCTACCAAGCAAAGTGTCTTCCAAAATCTGAAAATAATCTTTTACTGTCGGCATACTTACACCAATATCGGAAGCAATATTAGAAAAATTTACTATCTCGCCATTCGTAAAGGCTGCTGCTTCTAAAAAGTGGCTAAAAATTGAAATATTCCGCAACCGTGCCTCCGCAACAATTTCGTCACGCAAATAACTGCCGATGTAGGATGACAGCAGTTTTTCGGCATTTTCTGCATCGTAGTGGCGCGGTAAAAGTCCATTGTTTAGTGCCCGCAATAAATCAAAATCAGGAATTTCAGCCGATACAAGCGGAAACAACTCATAACGCAAGGCTCTACCGCCAAGCAGATTTGCACCACTGCGCAAAATCTTTCGCGGACTTGAACCGCTCAAAATAAAACGAATTCCTTTGTTAGCTATCAGCCAATGCACCTCGTTGAGAAGTGGTGGAACAAGTTGAATTTCATCAATAACCACTGTTGAAACAGAGGGCATTGCCAAAATTGTTTTTCTTAAATATTCCGGATTTTTATTCAAACGAATAAATTCCTCCGTCATTAATAAATCAAACCACAACACATCGGGAAAAAGCGACCGCAGCAAGGTGCTTTTTCCTGTTTGTCGTGCGCCCCAAAAGAATAAACTTTCATTTGCCGCATCTTTGAATATCTGTTTTCTATCGTACATTACGTAAAATTCAGTAGTAAAAAAACTGTGTTTGTTTAAAAATACACTGCAAATTTAATGTTATACTTTGTAAAAACAGTGCAAATTTAAAGTAAAATATAACTCCTCCCCTATTTTCAAAAAAATAGTGTAAACATTTTATTTAGAACAGAGGACTTCGCCGGTGGCAACTCCAACACATGGATAGGTTTAATTTTGTTAATGATTTCGTAGGCAGAATCAAAACCACTTTTTATTACATCTGCTTTTTGTACGCCCTCATAGTAACCTTCGATGTGCAGAATACGGTAGGCTGCGTTGAGTTCCTTCAAGAGTTTCCCATCTAATTTACCCGCTTCGATCGTATAAAACTCAATAGATTTATGCTTCTTCTTAGGGGGCATTGTCACTCCTTTGAGTTCAAAATAGGTGTCCAAAGCGAGTAGTACCCCATTGTACGCTGTCCCACAAGCAGTACGCACGTACTTTTTATCTGCATAAAAATTGTCTTCCTTGTTTGCTTTTTGCAAGGTCTCTTTCGCGTTGTTCATATAACGCATAGACCCAGCGTAAGCGCGCTGTTTGATTCCTTCTTGTTCTTCATTTGACATAATTTTCTTTTTTTTAGGTTTTACTGCTCAAAATACTAACTGTATATCGCTTTTTTCTGGTTTATTGGGAAAATCAAGCCCTTCTATGGGATAGGTTCGAGAAGAAAAAGGTGCCCCTCCCGTCAATACTTTGTTTATAAATGTAACCTCTAAAAGTACTGGTTGTGTTGTGTACACCCCACCTGTATTATTAGCATGCACATGGGCTATATCAAAATGAGTAGAAAATAAATCTATCATTTCTTCAAATCGTTCTGCTACGATATCCAACTCATGAAATTCTACGACCACCCCATTTATCTTGTCAAAAAAAGGCTCCAATTGCGGAAGAGTTCTATATTCCCAGCTTTCAATGTCCATTTTTATAAATACCGAAAGGTCTTCCACCTCGTATAGGCTTGTCAGTACGGTATCTAAACGGGTATATGTTCCGTCATCTTCTCGCCCCACAAATTTAGGGATAAAAAAATGATGCAATGAGGGTTGAAAAAATCGCGTAAAGTCTTTTACTGCCTGCCGATAACTATTCCATCTATTCCTATTTTTCTTTGCTTGGGGAATATTGCCTAACAAAAAATGAACGATTGTGTTTACAAAGTATTGCTGCTTTAAAGCCTTGAATTTTGGCAAAGACACAGAGGCATCAAAAGCATATAATCTCACAGGCTTGTGGTGGCACCGTTCAACAAACGATTCTTCAAATGTCCAATCGGTGTTAATACCAAAACTTAACAGAATTTTTGTTTTTTCTATTTGTCTATTGGAAAGGACGTATCCTCCATCTGCATCCCTGCCTACTCTGGTCAAATCTTCTAAGTGAAGCGGGCACAATTTTTTCAAATCATACATTTTCTTTTGCATTTTATTACTATATAGTGTTCAGTTAATTTTAATTTTGATAAGCCGTATGTTTTTTGTACCTTTACCACATCCAATTTCTTTTTCTGTTTCACTTCTACGAAATTAGCTCCCCTGCCCAAAGCTTCTGTAAAAAACTTTCCACGGCAATACCAACACATGGATAGGTTTAATGTGGTCTATAATGCTGTAGGCTTGCTCAAAGCCTCTTTTTACGACAATTGCATCTTGAATGCCGTCATAGTAGCCGGATAAATGCAAAATATCATACACTGCATTTAGCTCGTTGAGTCGTTTCCTGTCTAATTGGGCTACATGGGACGTATAGAACTCTATAGACCTGCGTTTTTTCTTCGGCATTTCCACTCCTTTGAGTTCAAAATAGGTGTCCAAAGCGAGTAGTACCCCATTGTACGCTGTCCCACAAGCAGTACGCACGTACTTTTTATCTGCATAAAAATTGTCTTCCTTGTTTGCTTTTTGCAAGGTCTCTTTCGCGTTGTTCATATAACGCATAGACTCAGCGTAAGCGCGCTGTTTGATTCCTTCTTGTTCTTCATTTGACATAATTTTCTTTTTTTAGGTTTTTACTTCGCTTAGATTTTGCAAATATACATGAAAATCGCAGGATTTACAAGCGCAAAATGAAAAAACGCTTTTATAGAGGAAAGATAATATGTTCTTGCGAAAAATCAGGCAATATGCTTCCAAGCTTTCGACATCCCACGTGCGACATCCCCTGCACACATGCCCCTTTCGCCTATTTCGTCTGCAACGATGTCACCGGCTAAGCCGTGAGCGTAGACACCTGACAGAGCCACATCCAAGGGGTGCATTCCATTGGCAGCTAAGGCTAAGAGTGTTCCTGTCAGTACGTCGCCCATTCCCCCTTTTGCCATTCCGGGATTGCCGGTTGTGTTAAAATAGCAACTTCCTTCGGGCGAGACAACAGCCGTATGCGCACCTTTCAGTATAACGTATGAACGATAGAATACAGCAAAGTTAATGAGTTTATCCAGCCTTTCAGCACTTTTTGCAGGGGATATTTCACTATCATAAGTAGGGAGATGGGTATGACCCGCTATTAAGCGGGCAAATTCTTTTGGATGAGGAGTTAAAATGCAGTTGGGATGCAATAATTTCAGCATTTCCCTATGTTCTGACAAAATATTCAACGCATCGGCATCCAAGATTGTTAGCCCCCGCCACGACGAAAGTAGTCTACAAAGACCTTCCGCGCTTTTTTCAGCTTTCCCCAATCCTGGACCCACGGCAATGGCATCGTATATTCCCACCTTCTCAACGTTCGAGAATATATCTCCCAAAGCATCCACATCAATTATTGCCTCCGGTGTAGCAATTTGCATGATGTCGCAACACACGGCTGGCACATGGCATGTCAGTAACCCAATGCCCGAATGTAATGCTGCTGTTGCTGCCAACACTGCAGCCCCCATCATTCCGTGCGCTCCTGCAATCAGTAATCCATGCCCATTATCGCCCTTGTGAGCAAATTTATTGTACGCCGGTAGCGATTCACTCACCATCTGTTCTGTGATGATAGAATGTGGTACCTTCGCCATTTCCGCCGTTGCGAGTAAGTCTATGGGATGTGTCGTCGTATGTGTCGTTGAAAATGCCATTGATGTATAATATATATGGTATATATTTTGGTATATATTTTGATGTATTTTTTATATCTTCTTTATATCTTCATTATATATGGGGGGTCGCATTTAAGGGAGGCGAAGATAATTTATTTATTTCAAGAAACAAAATTTTTGTGGTTTTATTAAAATGTCATACCTTTGTGCTCGGTGAATAATTTTAACCCATTAAAAATAATTTTAACCCATAAAATAACATCTATGTACACAATTGAAAATTACAATTTTAAAGGAAAAAGAGCATTGATACGTGTTGATTTTAATGTTCCATTGAACGAGAAATTTGAAATTACGGATGATACGCGGATGCGCGCTGCCGTTCCGACAATCAAGAAAGTATTAACCGGTGGTGGCTCAGTGCTACTGATGTCGCATCTGGGAAGACCAAAAGACGGACCGGACGCAAAATTTTCCTTGAAGCACATTCTACCACATTTGGAAAAATTACTGGGGCAACAAGTGAAATTTGCAGATGACTGCATCGGCGAATCTGCCCGCACACAAGCTGCAACAATGCAAGTTGGCGATGTTATATTGTTGGAAAATCTGCGCTTTTACAAAGAAGAGGAAAAAGGAGACGAGGCATTTGCTGGAAAGCTGGCAAAATTGGGCGATGTTTGGATAAATGATGCTTTCGGTACTGCCCACAGAGCTCACGCTTCCACAGCAGTGATTGCCAAGTTTTACCCTGATGCTAAGCTGTTTGGCTATGTGATGCAGGGAGAGTTGGACGGCGTGGATAGGGTAATGAAAAATCCTGTACGTCCGTTTACCGCTATTATGGGTGGTTCCAAAGTTTCTTCCAAGATTGATATCATCACAAACCTACTTGGCAAGGTGGACAATCTGATTTTAGGTGGTGGTATGACCTACACATTCAAGAAGGCCTTAGGCGGTCATGTGGGTGCTTCGCTTTGTGAGGAAGATAAACTGCATTTAGCCTTAGATATTATCAAGAAAGCGAAAGAGAAAGGCGTGAATTTAGTGCTGTCCAATCAGACGCTCATCGCCGATGCCTTTAGCAATGATGCCAATACAAAAATTGCCGACCCGATGGATATTCCCGATGGATGGGAAGGATTGGACATCGGTCCGGAAACAATGGAGCGTTTTGCAGAGGTGATTGAGGCTTCCAAGACCATTCTTTGGAACGGACCTGTGGGCGTATTCGAGATGCCAAAATTTGCGGAAGGCACGAAAGCGGTTGCCGAGTCTATTGTGAAAGCAACTGAAAAAGGTGCCTTCTCATTGATTGGTGGCGGTGATTCCGTTGCAGCAATCAACCAATTTGGGTTGGCCGATAAGGTAAGCTATGTTTCGACAGGTGGCGGTGCCTTATTAGAGTACATCGAAGGAAAAGAATTACCCGGCATCGAGGCTATACGCGGGAAATAATACCCTCACCGTAAAGATGATTTGAGGTGAATATCCTCAATGTGTGGGCGGAAGCCAATCCTCCCGCCTATACCTAAAAAGCCTGCGCCACTGCTCACGAAGATGTATTTGCCGTCTCTTTCATACAAACCTTCGTACTCTGGATACAAGTATCGAGCGGGACTCCATTTGTAGCTGCCGATAATGATGCCTACTTGCATGGCGTGTGTGTGCCCCGATAGAGTTAGGGGAATATTGTGGGCAAGAATTTCTGCTCTCCAATGGGAAGGGTCGTGGCTCATCAAAACAAGGAAATGATTTTCTGTCCCTGCGATAGTCTCTTCGAGGTTGCCGTATTGCTGAAACGGTGGCTTCCCCCAGTTTTCTTCTCCGGCAATATAGATGGTATCATTCCCCTTTACCAAAGGTACATTTGCATTATCTAAGAGCGTGAAGCCAGCATCTTGCATATTTTGCTTGAAATTCGCTAAGTTTCTATTCCTATCTTCGGGAGTTTTCCAGCGATGATAATCACCATAATCGTGATTCCCCCTGACAGCGAACTTTCCGTACGGAGCATACAATTTGCGAAGTTCAGCTATCCAAGGGAGCAACTCGGCAGCAAAACTATTTATCATATCCCCCGTAAATAGGATGGCATCAGGCTGAAGGGCATTTATTTCACCAACTAACTTTGCGATATTGCCCGATTGAGGGGACAGACTACCCAAATGGAGATCGCTTATTTGAACAATTTTGAAATCGTCAAATGCTCGCGGTAAATTTTGAAAAGCGATGTCTGTCTGTTGCACTTTGTACGCACTTGTTCCCAGCGTCATCGCGTACCAAAGATATAGAAAACAAAGGGCAGAAAGGGTAAGGGTACCTTTTAATCTTTTCGCCTTATCACGCTTTAGGAAATGATAAACAGGCCATGTGAGGGCGTTGCTAATGAGAAGAAGAAGCAAGGGCGTAAAAATAATCACAAAGGCACTTGTTCCAACACATATCCAATAATAGAGCGCTGGACCTTCTACTGTTCGCACAACTAACTGATATACAATTAGTCCGAAGGTGGAAATAATAGGTATTGACCAAAATGTCCACCGAAGCCACTTTTTACGCAGGTATTTCCGCATTTGAAAATACAGCAAACCATTGGTCACAAAGAGAGAAATAATAGTTATTAATAAAAAAAACAATCCTAAATGTCGCATCTTGTTAAATGTAAAATAGGGGTTAAATGTAAAATGTGGAGTTACAAGGTAAAGTCCGTCGTTCCGACTAATTCTGTTTCGCTAAACAGTTCTGCTGTATAAGTTCCCTTCACCAAACTGCCGTCATTTGGCCAGTAGATAGAGGTTTCCAAGCGTTCTCCTTCGTATTCAATGTCACGTTTGGCAGAATATACTAAATCGGCATTTTGATATTTAAAGAATGACTTTTCGCTGAATGCAATAACTTGTCCGTCAGGTCGTTTAAATCTAATATAGAGGGTGCGTGTACCACGTTTAGCACTCACATTTTTCGGTATTACGAAATCTGCTCGCAACTGAAAGCATTTCTTCCAACTAATTTTTTTGCCGTTTTTATTGATGGGGGTGACGGTGAAATTCTCTATCGTGAGGGCGGCGGCGATTTCTATCGCTTCTTTCATGCCCTTTTGCTCCACTTCGAGCTTTTGGTTGCGTTCGCGTAGCCAATCTGATTGTTTTTTCACTTGTTTATTTTCTGTCACAAGCTTCTGATTCAGCTGATTGAGTGAATCTATCTGCACCACATAATCCCTTAAAATCGTTTTTAAGGTACCGACTTCTTTCTTGTATTGACTAATTTCTTCATACGATGTAGCCTTATATCTCTTTATTTCACGGAGCAAGCCGGTAATTTTTTCCTGCTCTAACAGCAATTTGTCGCTCAGCGAATCATTAGAAGTCTTCAAATCACCGTAACTTTTGCTCAAATCCGTCAATTCGCCGGTCAATACTTCTTTTTCATGCTCGATTACTTCCGTATGTTTTGCGTTCTTAGAACGTTCGTTCATGAAAATCACAAACAGAGCTAATACAATCACACTCAAAGCGATAATAATGATTGTCAATATTTTTGTTTTCTTGTCTTCCATCATTTATTTCTATCTTTATTTGTTTCTTTATGCAATTAACGATGCAAATATAATAGAAATTCTTTGATTTTTTTTGATTTTGGGTTTGGTAAGGAGTGATTTTTCTGTAAATTGTAATTGTGGTTAATTTTTTTCACCTATTGTATAATGGAAGGTATAACATAAAGTATAACAAAATGGAAGAATCATTTTTACATCACATTTGGGGTCATGGTCTATATGGCAATGGCGATTTCGTCACCCATAGCGGGAAGAACGTAAAAATTCTGAATCCTGGTACATACAATCGTGATGCAGGACCGGATTTCTTTAATGCCCGCGTCATCATTGACGGTGTGGAATGGGCAGGTAACATTGAAATGCACTGTCAGAGTAGTGATTGGTACGTTCACGGACACCATGAAGATCCCACTTATGACAATGTCATTTTGTCCGTTGTCCTTATTGACGATGTGAAAGTCTTTAATACTCAGAAAGATGAAGTGGAATGTGTTATTCTCACTTACGCCAAAGAAATGTACGATGAATTTTTGTTTATGAAGGGAACAAGGCAGCAACCGGCTTGCCTGCGCAGCTTGGAACTGTTAAATGACGACTGGTTTTACATGACCTTACAGTCGCTCGCCATAGAACGCTTAGAGAGAAAAGTGACTGATATTCAAGTTATTATGAAACAGACGAAAAATAATTGGGGCGAATGTCTCTATCGCTTGATTTGCAAATATTGGGCCGGCAATGTGAATGAAGAACCTTTCTATCAATTGTCACTACACCTGCCCTACAAGGTCATCTTGAAGTATATCGGACATCCCGAACAGATTGAAGCATTGCTATTTGGCGTTTCAGGATTGCTCAAAGAAGCGGGTGAGGATGACTACCCGCAATGCTTAAGAAAAGAATATGCTTTTCTGAAAAAAAAACATCGCCTATCGGATATGAAAGCGGCACAATGGAAGTTTATGCGCATTCGTCCCAACGCCTTTCCCTCTCTGCGCTTGGCACTGTTGGCTGCTTTCTTGAACAAAGCAGGAAATTTTATTTCTTATCTGCCAGAAATCAAGACCTTGAAAGAGTTGCAATCCCTTTTTGAAGCGGAGGCTTCTACCTATTGGAACACTCATTTTTTATTTAGCAGACCTTCCTATCAAAAGAAAAAGGTTGTGGGCGAGGCTCTTGGTAGTATGATTGTGATTAATGCTATCATTCCGTTTATCTTTTTATATGGGAAAGAGCGCAACGATGAAGCTTTGGCGAGTAAAGCTATCGATTGGTTGGAAGAAGAGAAAGCTGAAAACAACTTTATCACCAATATATGGCGGGGCTGTGGATTTGTATTAGATTCGGCTTTACAAACGCAAGCAGTGATACAATTACATCGGGAGTACTGCGAAAAACACCGTTGTCTGCAATGTAAAATCGGTCGCGAAGTCTTTAAAAGCATCATTCGACAAGATTCCTGAAAAATCCCGCGAGACATTTATTGTGAGACATTTATTGTGAGACATTTAGCGAGCGACATTCACCTCGAGAACAGCAATTCCCGATACTTCGGTAGCGGCCATATCTCATCGTCCACCATCAGTTCCAATTTGTCAATAGGATACCGAATTTTTTCCAAATACGGTCGTACCGTCTTGACATAAGCCTCCGCACGCTCTACTACCGACGGATATTTGTTGTTCGCCTCTTTGCGGGCCTCCGTCATTTGGGTCACCAAGGTGCGTATCGTTTTTATGTGTTCGGATATTTCCTTGATAGTCTCTATTTGTGGTGCTGCGACTTCCTCGTAAACATCTGGCAGGATTTCCTTCAAGCCTCTCACATTCTGTATGAGCGTGTTCTGATAGTTGATGGCTGTCGGGATGATGTGGTTCTGTGCCAAGTCACCTAATACACGTGACTCTATCTGCAATTTTTTCAGGTATATTTCGTTTTTTATCTCGTAGCGCGCCTCTAATTCCCTGTCGGTAAAGATGGCATTATCGACAAATAAGCGATGTGCTTTCGGTGTCAAGTAGGCGTGCAGGGCAGGAAGACAATCTGATTCTGTTGATAAGCCCCTCTTTTTCGCCTCCTTTTTCCATTCCTCGCCATATCCATTTCCCTCAAAGCGTATTTTTTTCGACTCAATAATGTACTTGCGTAGGACCTGAAAGATGGCTTCATCCTTCTTCACATCCTTTTCGAGCAGAGCGTCTGTTTCCTTTTTGAAGGCGAGCAATTGTTCTGCCACCGCTGCATTCAACACGGTCATTGGCTCCCCACAGTTCGCAGAAGAACCGACTGCCCGAAATTCAAATCGATTTCCCGTAAAGGCAAAGGGGGATGTCCGGTTGCGGTCGGTATTGTCTAAGATAATCTCCGGTATCCGTCCGACATTCAACTTTAACTCCGTTTTTTCGTCTGGTGTCATCTTTTTGCTGCTCACTTTTTCTTCAATCTCATCAAAAATAGCTGAGAGGTGTTCCCCTAAGAATACGGACATCACTACCGGAGGGGCCTCATCGCCACCCAATCGGGACTCATTACCCAGCGAAACGATGCAGGCCTTGAGCAAAGCCTCGTGTTCCAAGACAGCCTTGACCGTCGCTACCAAGAATATCAAAAACTGCATGTTTGACTTCGGATTTTTGCCGGGTGACAAGAGATTCACACCTGTGTCTGTGAGCAGCGACCAGTTGTTGTGCTTTCCCGAGCCGTTTATCCCTTTAAAGGGCTTTTCATGCAGTAGGATGTTAAATTTGTGATTTCTGGCCACCCGCTTCATCGTGGACATCAGCAACTGGTTGTGGTCCACCGCTAAATTGGCTTCTTCAAAGATGGGTGCTAACTCAAACTGGTTGGGTGCCACCTCATTATGGCGTGTCTTCACAGGTATTCCCAATGAATAGCACTCATATTCCAAGTCATTCATAAACGCCTGCACCCTTCGGGGGATTGCTCCAAAATAGTGATCGTCCAACTGTTGGTCTTTTGCCGATGAATGGCCCATCAGCGTGCGACCACACAGTTTCAAGTCTGGACGAGCACTGAATAGTGCATCGTCTATCAAAAAATATTCCTGCTCCCAGCCCAAAGTAGCCACGACTTTCTTCACGTCCCTGTCAAAATACTGGCATATATCAACTGCCGCTTTGTCAATCATCGCTAAGGCTTTGAGCATCGGTGTCTTATAGTCTAAGGCTTCTCCTGTATAGGCAACAAAAACGGTCGGGATACATAAAGTCCCATTGTTGACGAAAGCCGGAGAGGCAGGGTCCCAAGCCGAATAGCCACGTGCTTCGAAGGTGTTGCGTATCCCGCCACTCGGGAAGCTGGATGCGTCAGGCTCTTGCTGCAATAGCAACCTGCCGTCAAGTGATTTTAAGACTTTCCCCGTCTTGGAGAGAGAAAGAAACGTTTCGTGCTTTTCTGCCGTCGCGCCGTTCAGGGGATGAAACCAGTGGGTGTAATGCGTGGCACCCCTTTTCGATGCCCATTCTTTCATGGCCGTTGCCACCCACTCTGCCAAGTTCTTGTCTAAATCTTCCAAACCGCCCATCACATTCTCCAATTTCTTGAAGGCATCTGTTGATAGGTACTCCCGCATTTTATCAGGAGTAAATACATTTTCACCGAACACATCTGTCAGTTCTGCCCCGTGGGCATTGATAATTGGAGTGCGCTTGCGCTGCTCTTCCAAAGCTGAAAATCTTATTTTGGACATACCTTAATATAATCTATTTTTTAAGCTCAATCTTTTTTTCGGGTAGCAAATATAGTAAAACAAAATGGTTCTATAAAAAGATAAAAGAATAATTCAAAAAGATTGTATCTTTATAATCCTTTTTATACTTTTGCGACAGTTTTGTGACGCCTTTGGGTGACGCTTTGGGTGACGCGTTTTTTATGATGTTTTTTGTGACACTTTTGTGACACTCGTGTGACACTCGTGTGACACTTGTGTGACACTTGTGCAAATACGACAGAATAGGTCTGAGTACTGAGTAAATAATAGAATAAATATATGGAATTAAAACGCTTTTTTCTTTGCCTTGCAGCAATATTATTTGTTTGCAGCTCGTTTTCTTTTGCACAAACACAGTGGGAAATTGGTAGCCCTAACGCACGTAATCTCATCGCGACATGGAGTAGTGATACTAAAACACTTACCATCAGTGGAACTGGCGGAATGAAGAATTATAGTAAAATAACCACTCCGCCTTGGTCTTCCTTGCCCATTCAGACAGTCGTTGTTAAAGAGGGGGTATCGAGTCTCGGTAATTATACCTTTAGTGGGTGCAAAACGCTTACTTCCATCTCTCTACCTACCAGTTTGACCCGCATGGGAGATGAGGCTCTAAGTATGTGTGAAAAGCTCAGTTCTCTTACCCTACCTGCCAATTTGAAGGCTATCGGAAACTATGCCTTTGCAGAGTGTATCGGTCTTACTTCCGTCACGGTACTCAATCCTGTGCCGGCGAAAATTAATGAATCTGTTTTCGTAGATATTTCGCCCACTTGTAAATTTTATACAACAACAGATGCTTACAGAACAGCAAACGGATGGGCAAATTTTGAGTTTGGATTACTCGTTACTTTTGATGCCCTTGGCGGAACGCCTACTCCCGAACAGCAGAAACTTCCTGTTGGCGAAAACATAAAGGAGCCATCTGTCGTTCCTAATCGTCCGGGCTTCACCTTCCAAGGTTGGTTCAATCGGGGCAGTAAATTTACATTTAATTATCCTGTGAGCACCACGAATAGCCTTACACTCACGGCACAATGGAAAGTCATTACGTTCACCGTCACCTACGTTGTGAATACCGATGAGGGCGAAAAACGGTTAGCTTCTACATATAGCAAGGCTCCCAACGATGTGTATTATACCGTTGAAACTGCGACCTTCCCCTTAGAGGTGCCCGTAAGAGGTGGCTACTCGTTCGGGGGATGGTATACAAACGAAGATTTATCAGGAACGCCCATTACCACTGTCCCAAAAGGGAGCACAGGCAACAAAACCTTCTATGCAAAATGGGAACCCGTCAAATACAATAGCACCTACAATCTGGGGGGAGGAAAAGGAGTGGCTGCCAATAGCACCTATTCTCTATCCGATTCTCCTATTGCGTTGCCGGCACCGACAAAAAACGGTTACACCTTTGAAGGATGGTACGAAACCGGCGATTTTTCAACCTTGAAAGTAGCTAATATTCCATCTGCAAGTAGTGGTAACAAGAATTTTCATGCTAAGTGGTCTCTTGATACTTACACCATCACCTACAATCTGAATGGTGGCACTACGAGTTCCGCTATTACCGGCACTTACAATGTGACAAGTACCGCTATCACCCTGCCAACGCCAATAAAAACGGGTTATATATTTGGTGGCTGGTACGCATCGGCGAATTTTTCCGGTGCAAAGGTGAGCAATATACCTACCGGCAGCACCGGTCACAAGACTTTTTACGCCAAATGGGCACTTAACACGTATATCATTAATTACAAATCCGATGGGGGCACTATTTTTGAAAGTTCAAGTTACACTGTTACAAGTCCTACCGTCATCTTGCCTATACCGACAAAAAACGGACACATCTTTGAAGGATGGTACGAAACAGCCAATTTCTCGACCCTGAAAGTGACTGAAATACCCAGCGGCAACACTGGCAACAAGGTCTTTTATGCTAAATGGTCACTGAATCCTTATACCATCACTTATCACCAAGACGGTGGCACCGGTACGAGCACCACCACCTACACCATTTCAAATTCGCCTATCCCTCTCCCAACGCCCGTTAAAGCGGGCTACACGTTTAGAGCGTGGTATGAAAATGCTAGCTTTTCAGGTTCTCCCGTGTATGTCATTCCCGGCGGTAGCACCGGCGATAAAACATTCTATGCAAACTGGACACTCAACGTATATACTATCACCTACGAACTGAATGGAGCCACCAGCCTCTCCGACAGCGTACCGGTCACCACCTATACCGTTGCAAGTCCAGCTATTGCTCTTCCTACGCCTATTAGGGACGGTTATACCTTTGATGGATGGTACGAAAAAGCATATTCTTCCACCTTGCAAGCTACGGTCATCCCTACCGGTAGCACCGGTCACAAGACCTTCTATGCCAAATGGACACCCATTCAACACTCCATCGCCTTTGAACAAAATGGCGGTAGCGGTGCAGGAAATCGTACATACAACATTGAAACAGAGACATTCATGCTGCCTACGGATACCGAAATGAAAAAGAATGCCTACACCTTTGGCGGGTGGTACGATAATAGCGGACTTACGGGTACCGTATTTACCTCCATCCCCATCGGTAGCACCAGTGATAAAACATTCTATGCTAAATGGACTCCCACCATCTTTTTCATCAGTTATAACCAAAATAACGGTAGTGGTGCTGACCATGCCCCTGCCACTTACACCGTTGAAAGTCCCACTATCACGCTGCCTACGGCTACCGAAATGACTAAAAACGGATATACCTTTGAAGGATGGTACGAAAACGAACACTTCCTTGGAACAAGAGTGCTTGACATTCCCATAGGCAGTTTCGGTGATAAAACACTGCATGCAAAATGGCAAACTATATTCTACCATATTGTTTACGAAAAAGACGGTGGAAGCGGGGACGGCAAAGATAATTACACCGTAGAAACAGCCACTTTCGACTTACCTACCGCTGCGGGAATGACTAAAAAAGCCTACACTTTTGCAGGTTGGTACGATAACGGGGGATTGACCGGTATCACCTATACAACCATTCCCGTTGGTAGCACCGGCGATAAGACCCTCTATGCCAAATGGATTTTAACCAATTACACCATAACCTATATTACAAATGGCGGAAAGCCCATAGAGAATACAACATATACGTTTGAAAGCCCAACGAGCACGCTGCCAACAGAAATGAACAAACCCGGCTATAATTTTGTCGCTTGGTACGATAACGCCGATTTTTCAGGTGCTAAAGTGACTAATATCCCTACCGGTAGCACCGGCAATAAAACCTTTTATGCCCAATGGGTCCCCACCACATACACTATAACCTACGAACAGAATAATGGGGGCGGTGCTGGCAATACGACCTATACAGTTGAAAGTTCAACCATCAATCTCCCATCCGCTTCTGTAATGAATAAAGACGGATACACCTTTGGTGGATGGTATGACAATAGTGGTTTGACAGGTACACTTTTTACCGCCCTACTATCGGGTAGCACCGGCAATAAAACATTCTATGCAGATTGGATTCCTGTCACGTATAATATTACCTATGAGAAAAACGGAGGTACGGGTGCCACAAACAGCACTTACAACATTGAGAGTCCTGCATTGTCTCTGCCTACGACGATGAGCAAGACTGGCTATACGTTTGAAGGTTGGTATGAAACTGCCGATTTTTCAGGTGCAAAAGTGACAGTTATCCCTGCCGGCAGTACAGACAACAAAACCTTCTATGCAAAATGGGCTCCCATCACCTATAACCTCACCTACGAACAGAACAACGGTCAAGGTGGTCTCAGTCCGACTTATACCATTGAAAGTCCCGCAATCACTCTGCTTTTTGCCTCAGAAATGACCAAAGAGTCCTACACATTTGCCGGATGGTATGACAATAGCGGATTGTTAGGAACCGTATTTACCATCCTGCCGAAGGGTAGTTTCGGACACAAAACTTTCTATGCCAAATGGATACCTATTTCTTATAAAATTGATTTTGAACAAAATGGTGGCAGTGGTGCCGGAAACACTACTTATACGGTTGAAAGTGATGCAATTACACTGCCGACGGCAGCAAACATGAACAAAATAGGCTACACCTTTGATGGATGGTACGAAAAGAGTGACTTTACGGAGCCCAAAATATATGCCATACCTGCTGGTACTTCGGGCGATAAAACCTTCTATGCCAAGTGGACACTCATAACCTATAAAATCAACTACGAGCAAAATAGCGGGACCGGTGCCAACAATGCTGTTTACACTATTGAAACGCCGACTTTCACCCTACCGGCGGCACCGGGGATGACGAGAAACGGCTACACGTTTGCCGGTTGGTACGATAACAGTGACCTAATGGGTACCGCGTTTACAAGTATCGCGCAAGGAAGTGTCGGTGATAAAACCTTTTGTGCCAAATGGACATCTCTTTCTTATAATATCACCTACGAACAAAATGGCGGGACCGGTGCTGAAAACGCTACATATACCATTGAAAGCGGACTGCTCTCTCTGCCAACAGCCGCCACTATGAAAAGAGAAAACTACGACTTTGCCGGTTGGTTTGAAAATGCAGAACTGACGGGTACCCCTATTACAGCTATTCAAGGGGGCAACATAGGAGATAAAGTTCTCTATGCCAAATGGGTACCTGTTTCTTTTCCCATTGTTTACGTTCAAAACGGTGGCACCGGTGCACGCAATATCGCCTATACGATAGAAACTCCCACCTTCAATCTGCCCAAAGCCTCTGAAGTAACCAAAAACGGATATGCTCTTGCCGGTTGGTACGACAATAAAGAACTGACAGGTACGGCATTTTCAACCATCTCAGGGGGAAGTACTGGCGAAAAAACATTTTACGCCAAATGGACTCCTGTCGCCTACACGATTACCTACGAACAAAACGGCGGTAGTGGTGCCGGTATTGCTACTTACACGATTGAAAGCACGCTTGCCTCTTTGCCAGCTGAAACCGAAATGACCAAGAAGGGCTTCACGTTTGCCGGTTGGTATGATAATAGCAATCTGACAGGCTCAGCTCTCACGAGTGTGCCTACCGGCAGCACAGGCAACAAAACCTATTATGCCAAATGGGATTCCAATAGTGCTACCGTCACCTTTATTGCTGAAAAAGGCTCGAAAACCCCTGCACAAGTGGTTGAAAAAGGTAGCATGATCAAACGTCCTAATGACCCTACGCGCAAAAAACACAGCTTTGTAGCGTGGCTTGACAGCAAAGGAGCAGCCTTCGATTTTAATACACCGCTAACGGAAGATATAACCCTTACAGCGCAATGGGAAAAGAATAAAAAGTAGCAGCTTTCATATAAAAATATAAAAAGATATATCACAAAAAACATATAAAAATAATTAACCTAAAAAATCACATAAAACAAACATTTACAAACACATATAAAACCATGAAAAAAATTACCCCTTTTATTTGCTTCTTATTTATAGCTCCTTTGGTGTATGGACAAACTTCGACTGAATTAGAACCCTTGCTTCAGAACGTGTATGGTCGTAATGTGCAACGTCTCAACGGCTATTGGAATTATATCATTGACCCGTTGGAATCAGGCTACTATGACTATCGACATCAGCCGGCAGCAGATGGTTTTTTCAAGGACGTGAAGAAGGATAGCCTCGACAACAATCTCAGAGAATATGATTTCGATGCCTCGCCGGTGATGGCTATTCCCGGAGATTGGAATACTCAAAATCGCGACTTGTTCTACTATGAAGGTACGGTGTGGTTTCGCCAAAAGTTTCAATACCAACCGAGCGACAAAAGAACATTCTTGTATTTCGGTGCCGTCAACTATGACGCAAAAGTCTATGTGAATGGCAAAAAAGTGGGCGAGCACTACGGTGGATTCACTCCCTTTAATTTTGACGTGACTGACAAATTAATGGCAGGTGAAAATGTAGTGATTGTAAAAGTTGATAATAAACGTAGTACTACTGCTGTGCCTACCGACAATTTTGATTGGTTTAATTACGGTGGCATCACCCGCGATGTCTTGCTGGTGGAAGTGCCAAAGACGTATATTCAGACCTATAAAGTGCAGTTGAAAAAAGGGAGCGAGAAAATAATTAAGGTTTCGGTAAAGTTGAATGTCTCAACAGCAGGCATTCCTGTCACCATAGCCATTCCGGAATTGAAATTGTCGAAAATCATTAGTACCAATATCGAAGGCGTAGCCACTTGGGAAGGAAAAGAATCTCCGAAATTATGGTCGCCAAAAAATCCAAAGTTGTATAAAGTAATTGTCAGCACTTACTCCGACAAAGTGACAGACGAGATAGGCTTTAGACAAATTTCCGCCCGTGGGAATAAAGTACTGTTGAACGGAAAGTCTATCTTCTTAAAAGGGGTAAGCATCCACGAAGAAGCAGCCTTTCGCAGCGGACGAATTTTCTCGGCAGATGAAGCACGCATTTTGTTGGCATGGGCAAAAGATTTGGGTTGCAACTATGTACGCTTGGCACATTATCCACACAACGAACAAATGGTCAGAGAAGCCGAAAAAATGGGACTTATGGTATGGGATGAAATCCCTTTATATTGGACAATTCATTGGGATAAATTAGAAACCTATACCAACGCCATGAACCAATTGGATGAAATGATGGAAAGAGACCAAAATAGAGCTGGCGTTATTATCTGGTCCTTAGCCAACGAAACACCGGTATCGGAAGCACGCAACCTCTTTTTGGGTGCACTTGCCAGAATGGTGCGCGAGAAAGACGATACCCGTTTGATTAGTATGGCGATGGAACGAAAAGACAAATCCAAAGAGGTACTTTCAGTGAATGATGACATGAGCAAACACGTGGATATTATCAGTTTCAACCAGTATGTAGGCTGGTATGATGGTCCAAAAGATAAATTAGACCAAGTGAAATGGGAGATTGACTATGATAAACCTATCATCATCAGCGAGTTTGGTGGAGGTGCCTTAGCAGGTCGCCACGGTGGAGACAACGACCTCTGGTCGGAGGAGTATCAGGCTGATTTATATCGTAAAACGTTGAAGATGATAGACGAACGTACACCCACACTCGTCGGTATATCGCCTTGGGTACTCAAAGATTTCCGCTCCCCACGACGCTTGTTGCCACAAATTCAGGACGGTTTTAACCGCAAAGGGCTCATCTCCGATCGCGGTGAACGGAAACAAGCCTTCTTTATTTTGCAAGAATGGTATAAGAAAAAGTGAAAAAAAGTTACTTCCTCTTAGGGCTGGTCGTGTTGGCGTATTTGGCGCACGCATATTCTTGCGCCAATAAAGGCTATCCTGAAGGAGGACAGAAGGATGCAGAGGCACCGTTCATCGTTCGCGAAGTTCCTCCTTCCTATGCGACGGGTTTTAAGAAGGAACATATAGATATTTATTTTAATGAATACATGGCTTTGAAAGGGGTGACAGAAAAATTCGTTATTTCTCCCCCTATGAGCAAAAAGCCGAAAGTGAATCTGAGAGGGAAATATGTTCGTGTCGTGTTTCAGGATTCACTACGCACGGATGCAACCTACAGTCTTGATTTCGGAACTTCGCTTGTCGATAATAACGAAGGAAATCCATTAGGTTATTATCGGTATGTGTTTGCTACGGGGGACATAATAGATACTTTGGAACTACGCGGAGTGGTTGTTGATGCCCAAACAAATCTGCCTATATACAATATGGGTGTCTTTTTGTACGATAACCCAACGGATTCGGTGCCCCTGAAAACAGTAGCTTCTTATATGGCTATGACGGATAGTGCCGGTATTTTCCGCGTTACGAACATTTGCGAGAAAGACTTTCGGGTGGTGGCAATAAAAGACGACAATAGAGATTATAAATATACACCCGAAGCAGAAAAGTTTGCCTTCTGGGATACTCTCGTGAGACCGCAACTTATCCATTTGACACGCACCGATACCTTAGAAAACGATTCTATCATCGTTCAAGACTACTATGGCTACGGTCCGACAAATATTTATCTTCGGATGTTTGAAGAAAAACCAACCCAATTGTATATGCTATCGGAAGAACGTCCGCAACGTGAACTGTTGAGATTTATTTTTAGTATTCCGGCAGCAAACGACTTGACCATAAGGTTATTAGGAGATAGTGACTCCCTTCACTACGACAGAAATTCGCTTCATTACGACAGAGATTCCCTTCACTATGAAACTGACTCCCTGACAGCAGGATATGCGCAAAAATATATTTGGGAACGGAGTGCCGGACAGGACACGGTACAGGTTTGGATAAAGGATTCTTCTATTTACAAGAGAGATTCATTGCTTTTTGCACTTCGTTATTTGCGTTCAGATACCACCAAACAGTATTCCTACCATTATGATACAATCCGTTTGATGTTTTCGGAGAAAGTCAAAAAACCGACAAAGAAGAAAAAGAAGAAGGACGAAGAAGAGGAAAAAGTGGAGTATCCTTTTTTAGAGTTCGAAACTCAAAAAGATGCGTCTCAGGATGTAAATCGAGGCATATCGTTTGTTTTTGCCAAACCAATCATTATTGACAGTATTAAAAATATCCGTTTACAAGAAAAAGTGGACACTTTGTATGTACCAACGGAATTTGAGTGTAAACAAGACGAAAAACATCATAGGGTGGTTCGGCTGACCAAAAAGTGGAAACCGGAGGGAGAATATCGTCTCTTGCTCGATTCTGCCGCCATCACAAGCATCTATGGTTTTCATAATAACTCCTTTGCGCGCAAGTTTAAGGTGAAGTCAAATGATGACTATGGGAAGGTGATTTTGCATTTGACCGGCGTGGAAGTTCCCACTATTGTGCAGTTATATGCTTATGTGGAACTGAAACCAGGTGCAGAGTTTAAAGGCTTGAAAATACTGCAAGAGATTGTCACGGATAAAAATGGTCAGATTGTGTTTGACTACTTAAATCCGGCAAAATATGGTGTGCGTGCGATTTTAGATGCCAATGGGAATGGAGTATGGGATACCGGTTTGTACTTAGAAAAACGACAACCCGAAGAGATTGTCTATTTGAAAGGCGAATTAGAGGTGAAAAAGAATTTCGATGTAGAACAAGATTTTGATGTAAGCTCTTATCTCCACCGTGTTGTAGATACCGAATCGGATACCGAATAATAAAGAATAGAATTAATTCAGCCAAAAATACGAATCATGAAAAAGTTTTTAATTTCCTCTTGTATCTTTTTTGTTTTAGGAAACGTAGATGCTCAGTATTCTCGAATTGACAAACTGGCTTATACCGGTTATTACAATTGGGGATTCATTTGGGTGAAAGCCGGTGCAGTGGATTTTAGCTTGCATGACTCGAAAAAATACGACAATGCCACGAGAGTGGAAGCTATTGGCTACTCCATATCCTCATGGGATTGGGTGTTTAAGTTGCGTGATACCCTTGTTTGCCATTTTGACAAATCGACCCTTCTTCCCTACGAGTCTTATCGCCGGACACATGAAGGGAATTTTCATAAGAACTTTGATTATGTATGGGACTACCCAGACCAAAGAATATGGGCATCTTATCATCGTCGGGGGAAGGAGAAAATACTGGATACAATTCCTTGTAAGCCACAGACACATGATATGTTGTCTGCTATGTGGTATGTTCGTTATTTGGATTATGATAATTACAAAACAGGCGACATCATACCAATGAAGATTTTAATAGATGATAAGGTAGAAGACCTTCATATTCGCTATCTCGGATTAAAAAGATTGAAACTAGAAAAATCAGAAAGGGACTGTTATGTGTTTTCGCCTCTATTAGTGGCAGGAGAGGTATTTAAAGGAGGAGAAACCATGAAAATATGGGTGAGCAAGGATGAAGAACGCTTACCGTTAATGGTTGAAGCGGAGATACTTATCGGCTCTGTCAAAGGCATCATTGATTTGTCTAAGAGTAGATACGAGAAAAAACGGTAGTAAGAGCACATCTTAAACCATAAAAAATGGAAACAACTCCGTGACGGTATATTTTTCATTTTTCTACCAATATTTTCAACGTTTCCTTCCCAATACGCACAACATATACGCCCGGTAACAAGTCTTGAACATTGATATTTGTCTTTTCGCCAGCACTCGGAATTACCTGCTGTAAGGTTCCGTTGGCATCAAATAATTCTATCCGGTGGGATTCTTCCCAAAACGGATTTTCCAATGTGACAGCCGTGCGCATCGGATTCGGATAGATGGACAATACCCCCGCTGAGGACAATTGCTTTAATTGCACATCCTTACACAAAGGAAGAGTTATAGTGTCGTCAATAGTAAGTAAAGCGTTGTAAAAGAATTCTCTCGGCAACTTACTACTACCAAAATAAAGATAGTCACCTGATCTCACTGCACTTACTACATTATTTTCCGTATGTGTCCACTCTGTCTTTGTAAACGTATAGCCACCATTGTTTTTAGGATTCTTATTGATTGCCAAGACATCGTTCCAATATTGACGAACGACGGTGTCCGCTTCAAACCCTCGCTTGATGACGAGCGTTTTGCTTTTCTCAGCACCACGGGATTTAATGACTATAGGAACGGGGTAAATACCTGCACGAGCGATGGGAAGGGTAATTTTGCTTACCACTCCCCCTTGATACCATATCTCTGTGCTCGGATATTGAGCTGTTGGTATGATGTCCACTTCACTGCTCCCACAATCCGCCATATAAACAGTTGTGTCTATTTGCGTGGTGTTCGGCACAAGAAAACTTACTTCAAAATCAGGAATTTGCTCACCGATTGTTTCTATATTTGCGCCCTCAGCGAAAAAACAAAACCCATCAGCCAAATCTTTTTCACCTGTGAAATTGACGATGCCATAAACCGCAGTACTAAAAGTGTACCCACAGAAAAAGAAAATAAAAAGTACGAAAGAACTGAACCTCTTTTGCATGCAAGATTGATTTCGTTTTTTTATTAAAAATTGCCACAAAAGTACGCATTAAATTCTATATTACCTACTCAAAAATACAGTTTATGGGTAAGTTCAATTAGTTAGTAATTTAGAATAAAAAGCTATATCTTTGCGCATCATAATATATCAACAATCAGTTTATCCGTATGCGTGACCTTATCAGAATTCTCCAACGTTTCATTCCTCCCTATAAATATAGGTTAATAAGAAGTATATTATACAACTTCCTGCACGCTGGTTTTGGCGTATTTTCCTTAGTCATGCTGACACCTGTGTTGGGTATTCTGTTCGGTACACAACCGGATGTCACCGAAAAGGCCGAGTTTGCCTGGAATATGTCCGCTTGCAAAGACCTCCTCTACTATTACATTACCGTGATAAAAAACTCTTTCGGTGCGGGTAGTACCCTGCTGTTTGTTGGAGGTCTTGCGCTCGTTGCCGCCGCTCTCAAAGGATTTTTTAATTACATGGCTGCATACGAGTCTGTGTACATCCGCAACGGTATCGTGCGGGACATTCGGAAAAAGATTTTCCTTAAAATATTGCTGCTGCCCCTCCCCTTTTTCTCCGAAGAACGCAAAGGAGACATCATATCCAGAATGACTGGTGATGTGCAGGAAGTCGAAGCCTCCATCATGAGTTCCATCGAAATGCTGTTCCAAAGTCCTGTCATCATTTTAGTTACACTGACCGGAATGTTGCTCATTAGCTGGGAACTCACGCTTTTTGTACTTGTAATCTTACCCGTCATGGGGTACATCATTGGGAAAGTGGGTAAGAACCTGAAACAAATTTCCCGCGCCGGACAAAACAAAATGGGAGTTATCCTATCCATCATCGAAGAGACACTCTCCGGTTTACGCATCATCAAAGCCTTTAACGCAGAACACAAGGTCAGCGAGCGTTTCAACGGGGAAAACGAACAAAACCGACGGATACAAAATCGACTTCAGCGTCGTCGTTCGTTGGCTCACCCGATGAGTGAATTTCTGGGCACGATTGTCATCGTCGTCATCCTTTGGTTTGGCGGAACGCTTATACTCGGTGGTATCGGTAACTTAACGGCACCCGCATTTATTGCCTATATTGCCTTGTTTTATACCATTGTCAATCCGGCGAAAAATCTTACCACTGCTTACTACAGCGTGCAAAAGGGATTAGCTGCCATGGAGCGTATCGATGACATCCTAAAAGCCCAATCTTCCATCATAGAATCGGCAAATCCTGTGACAATCAACCAATTTGAAAGGGCTGTCGAATACAAAAATGTGAACTTCTCATACACCGAAAATAGAGCAGTATTGAAAGACATCAATCTCTGTATCCCGAAAGGGAAAACGGTGGCCTTAGTCGGGCAATCCGGCTCGGGCAAAAGTACCTTCGTTGACTTGTTGCCCCGATTTTACGATGTGAACAGCGGTGCTATCACCATTGATGGTGTGGACATCAGACAGCTCAGCTTCCACGATTTGCGGGAGTTGATGGGTAATGTCAATCAAGACCCTATACTGTTTAACGACACTATCGGCAACAACATTGCCTTTGGTGTTGAAAATGCTACGCAAGAAGACATCATCCATGCAGCGAAAGTAGCGAACGCTCACGAATTTATCATGGAAACAGAAAACGGTTATGATACTATTATTGGCGATAGAGGGGGTAAATTGAGTGGTGGACAACGACAACGACTGAGCATCGCCCGTGCTGTGCTGAAAAATCCACCCATCATGATTTTAGACGAGGCAACCTCCGCGCTGGATACAGAATCCGAAAAGTTGGTGCAGGATGCCTTAGATAATCTGATGAAAAACAGGACGTCCATCGTTGTAGCCCATAGATTATCCACCATCAAAAATGCCGACCTTATATGTGTTTTCAACCAAGGCGAAATCGTCGAATGTGGTACACACGAAGAACTTTTGCAGCGAAAGGGTATCTATAACAAACTCTGTAAGATGCAAAACTTCTAAACCGCTTGGTCAGGACAGGATGGAGTACAAAACGAACCTTCTTTTAGGGAAACAGGTAGAATACCCCCAAATGTACACTAAGGAGGTACTGACAGCCATTCCCCGCAGTGCCAACCGCAAAGTGTATGGTATTGAGGAAGAAAATAGGCTGTTCGTAGGATGGGACTGCTGGCATGCTTATGAAGCAGGCTTTATCCTTGAAAGCGGACTACCGGTATGTGGGGTATTGAAAATCGTGTACTCTGCGGACAGCCCATCCATCGTTGAAAGCAAATCGCTAAAACTCTATTTAGGGTCTTTCAACATGACGCGCTTAGGTAGTCGTATCGAAGAAGGTATCCGTTTGTTTGAAACCACAGTAGCCACCGACCTTAGTGCCCTATTGGAAACAACTGTACGCCTTCGCTTCTACCAATCCCAACCCGACACTCTCCCCTTCGACTTCAAGGACTACCAAATACTGGAAACGTCTTGTAACGTTGCGGACCACGTCAATAAAGCCAATCAAGCTACGGTGATTTTCTCTGTCTATAATGAACATCCCGCCTTCCTGCAAGAAAATGACAATACAGTTCAGCACACCGGCATACCGGCACATCAGCTAAAAGTTGGCAGCCACCTTTTGCGCAGTAATTGCAAGATAACGAATCAGCCCGACTGGGGCAGTATCTTCATCCACTTGGAAGCGAACACGCTGCCTGCTCGCTTGTCACTCTTAAAATACATCGTCTCTCTGCGCGCAGAGAACCACTTTCACGAAGAAATCTGTGAAATGGTATTCAAACGTCTGTCCGACCTCTTCTCCCCTACCCTACTGACGGTCAGTTGTCTATATACTCGTCGCGGTGGCATCGACATCTGTCCGATACGAAGTAATAAGGCGGAATTTCTACCTGCGTATATTATCAATGAAAACATTCTCACAGAACGAACGTTTCGGCAATGAAAGACTTATTACCACAAAGGGCTTGCAAAAGTTGTTGAATCGGTTTAACTTTGCAGCATCAATAAGATGGATAATCTAACATTACATGGATAATCGGACATTAGCATGATTAAAAAGAACTTGTTCCTTGCCTTTTCTGTTTGTGCTTTGTGTAGCTGTAACAGGCATCTCAATTTATTAATAGGCTCCTACTCCGATGGTACAACATCGGGAATTTCTGTGTATGATTTCAATACGTGGAACGGAAACCTCGAATACGTAAGCGATATAGATGACGTAATAAATCCATCATACTTGGTGGTGGCTCCCGACGGGCAAATTGTTTATGCAGTGAATGAAACTTTAGACGGAAAGGTGAGTGCTTTCCAATTCAACAAACGTACGGCAAAGTTATCACCCCTAAATTCCCAATCTGCAAAGAGTTCTGACCCCTGTTTTATCAATATCAATAAAAAGGGAACGTTTATCGTGACAGCAAATTACAGCAGTGGTAGCATTTCGCTTTTCCCGCTGGCTAAAGATGGTCACATACAACCTCTAACACAGTCTATCTCCATGAATACCACAATAGGAGGGGATGCATCGCAAGCATCGCGTATTCACACTGTTCAATTTTCACAGGACGGGAAGTGGATTTATGCTACCGATTTAGGGAAAGATAAGATTTATAAGTTCGAGATTACTTCCCAAGAAGGTGAAACGTCCCTTGTGCAGGACAGAAAAGCGACAACAAGATTGGAAGCAGGTTCGGGTCCCCGACATCTGGCCTTTCATCCCAGAGGACGATATATTTACTGTATGAACGAATTATCCGGTACTGTCACTGCTTTTGCACAAGACAGTGGGCGATTAGTAGCTTTCCAAACCATCGCTTCCGATGTGAGTTCCGAAGAAGGGCAAAAAGGGAGTGCCGATATTCACCTCAGCCCTAACGGCAAATTTCTCTACGCTTCCAATCGGGCTGAAGCCAATGATATCGCTATCTTTTCAGTCACCCCCAAAGATGGTATATTGACAAGTGTAGGTAGTCAGAAAACCGGACTTCATCCTCGTAATTTTCTCATCTCACCCAACGGTAAATTCCTTTTATGTGCCAACCGTGACAGTGATACGGTTCAAGTATTTGCTATAAACAAGAAAACCGGCTTGTTGGAAGATACAGGGACAGTCATCCAAGTGGGCAAACCTGTCTGCCTAAAATGGGTTAGAAATAGTAATCACAGATACTGATAATGATAGAGTGCGGAGTACTATAACACTCCAGTACGGAGTACTATAACACTCCGATGTGGAGTACTATAACACTCCAGTGCGGGGTACTATGGGGCTCCAGTACGGAGTATCTGAACCACGATTTTAATAAGATGAAAGGATGGCCTTGCGGCTTTTTCCTTGCTATCTCAGCATACCCGAACAGGGTTCGGCTCTGCCTTCGATACGCTGCGTCAATTAGCAAGATGAAAGAGAATTGACTATCTTGGTCATCCTTCAATCTTGACAAAATCACGGTTCAAGACAAGGAGATTGCGGGTCAAGCCCGCAATGACGGGTAGGTAGGGGCGGGGTTTCCCCGCATAGTAGAGACGGGGCATGCCCCGTCTCTATACGTTTACGCCCATGTAGGGGCAGACCTACGTGTCTGCCCTATAATAAACGTATCTGCCCCGATGATGTGGGCGCACACGCAGGTGCGCCCCTACGGTCGCCCACGATAACATTGTCGCCCATGATAATGTTCATAATATAAATGGGGGGTGACCGCAAATAATCGGGTAATTGCTTGTGGAATGGGAAAAGTTGTTTACCTTTGCGCGCAATATTATTACAATAAGGAATAGATTGATATGAACACAATTGTAACCGCAGAAATAGATGTTGCTACCCCTGTGGGAAGGCACATTGTCAAAGAACTAACACGACACAAAAGGTCTGTGAAACTGAACTATCCCGCCACGGAATCCGCGAGCGTGAAGACCTATACACATCAGGCTGTATGGAAAAATGTAGAAGGAATATTAAATGAACATTACGGCACTGATTACAAACTTAACCTGTGAACCAATACCGTGTATCATATTCGGACGAAGCAAATAGCGACCTTGAAAAGCCTACCCAATACGTTTCAATCTATCATTGTTTCACTATGGAATAAATGTCCGCCGCGTTAATTACAAAAAGGTGGCTATTATCTATTCTACAAGTAATAAAACAGTACTCATACACCGCATTATAGCATCATCGTTAATTACTACCCCCTGAAAGACTATATGTCCCCTACCCTCCCGTCATTGAGGGCTTGACCCGCAACCTCCTCAATTACTACATTGCCCAAAGGGCTATTTCCTTGCTATCTCAGCATACCCGAACAAAAGGTTCGGCTCTGCGTTCGATACGCTGCGTCAATTTCTACATTGGGCGCACACGCAGGTGCGCCCCTACGGTCGCCCACGATAACATTGTCGCCCATGATAATGTTCATAGTATAATGGGGGTGACCGCAAATAATCGGGTAATTGCTTGTGGAATGGGAAAAGTTGTTTACCTTTGCGGGGTATTAGTACAATAAATTAAACCATGTAATCATGAACAAGACATCATCCACACAACCCAAGATGTAAATGTGCTTCGCTCGCCTGGTCCTTCTTGTGGTAAACTGGACGAAGGTCAAGGTCAGTCTTCAAACAACGGAAACTGCTCTCTATATTCCTGATACTGTTGTAGATAACCCAAACTAATTCCTCGTGGTTTTCCGTTTTTGTCAAACTCGTTTTCACAAAATAAACACCTTGTTCTTCCTTCTTTTCAATCACAACGGCGGGCTGCAATTGCCACCTTATTTGGGTACAAATTTCTTTCGTATCTTTCTTTATGTCAATCGAATAAACTCTGTTGCCACTCGGATACTTTGCTTTCAGTCGGCCGATTCGTTCGCAGACTTTCCCGTAATCTTTTACCCCGCCTTTTTTATGGATGCTCGCTTCTATGGCACGCATCCCCTCATCAAAACGCTGACAAAATTTGTCGTGCATGGCACTTTCTTTCAATGCTTTAAGCGGACTTTCTATTTTCAGGTAATACTCCGAATCGCCCTTTTCGACCTCAATTTCCTGTAGGGTAATTTCCCTACCGCGGTTGTCTGTTACAATAACCGGTTTGATATTTGAAACTTTATACTTCGTTAATTTTGAACGGCTTACGCAAACATAATCATAGCCTTTAGATTTCAACAGCTCAAGATTTTCTTTCGTGGCAATGCCCGCATCCATCACCACAACTGCCTTTTTTGTGCTCGAAGAAGTATTCAACCTCAAATTTTCAATAATGCTTCCAAGTGTTTGGCAATCAGCTATATTCCCTTCAAAAATAGTAGAATATTTGATAAAGCCTTCCACATTCACCACCAATGCCAAAACAAGCAGTTTGCAATCGCTCCGTTTTTCCTTACTGCGACCGAATTTGGCTATTTTACTCTTGGCCATGCGACCTTCAAAATAAGTATTGGTCAAATCATAAAGAATGATTTTATCCTGTAAATCAAACAGTTCGTTGGTCTTGTGGGATAAATATTTTTCTAAACCATCCTTTTCGGAGTACAACTTTTTTGATATGCCGTACAATTTGTCTTTGGTCATCTTTTTTACAGGATAACCGGTTAATTCACAAATACTTGAATTTTCACGGATAAAATCAGCCGTTTTCAATTCCGAAGCAGGATAAACCGCGCGTGAAACAATGTGTGTCAGAGCCAATTGCACGTTTTCCTCTTCCCATCCGCGCTGGCGAAGAAACTTGTCAATTCCCAACTCCTGCAATGCCTGCAAGCTCATCCATTCGGTACCCAATTCCCTGACATCCTCATTTTTTAGTGTCGATAAATCAACCCGTTCCCAATCTTTTGATTCCGATTGAATTTTCTTGACAAGGTCTATTTTTTTCTCTTTTACCAGACGGTTATATACATAATGTGCAAATTTTTCGGCTTTTTCTTCGAGCGGGAAAAGCGGACGTGAACCTGCGAGCATATCGTTCAATTTAGTGGCGATTTCGTTGAACGGCAAATTGTTATCCACGTCTTTGCCCAACGAAAGAAGCGTGCGCTGACGAGGCTGACCCACTGCATCGCGGTAGCTCTCCACCAAACGGTAGTAAACCGTTTCTTCATACGTGTGGTAATTATATGTCGAACTTGTTTTGAAATACATACGGCAAAGGTCGTCACTTTTTGCCATTCAACCAAATCCCCGATTAGGACTACAAACGGTTTTGGGAAAATGCTGCCTTTGACTTTCAGGCTGTTACAAATTTGGGTGCCTTCAAAATCGGCTTTTTATCCGATTTTAGGCCTGATTTTGCTCCTTTTTTAACTAAAATTTAACATTTAAACGAGTGGGGCCTGCAATGTGGGTTAATATTTCGTATTAATTCCGAAATTCCGCCAACAATGCCTATTCGCTTAAAAGTCGAAATTAATAGTAGGGAACATTTTAATGTCTTGGGACTGACGAAATATGCATTTAGTGTTTCAAATCAGTGGTTTTCGGGTAGTTGTAATGTAACCACGTACTATTTAGATGAACTGTTAGGCACAAAAATGCGTGCTTTATACCAACGTAGAAAGGGGCGCGATCTCTTTGACCTTTACAAGGCAGTATCAACAAAAGATGTCAATGCAGATAAAATTATTCTGAAATCTACAATCCACATGAAGCGTACGAATTGGTCAGGCATGAATTAATAGAAAAGTTGTAAAAATGAGCTGAATTTTTTAGAGATATTGAAAACAATACCTTTTCTGTGAGTGTACAAAAAATTTGACGCAGGTGTACAAAAAATTTGACGTTTTTTTGAATTATATCTAAAAATTTATATCTACATTTGCGGCATTATTAATTTAAAATATATTCAATATGAAAAAGAAAGTTTTAGGAGTAGCCATAGTAGCTGCAATTGTATTAGTGAGTGGCTGGAATGTTAGCCAAAACAAGAGTGAAGCAATATTGTCGGATGTAACGTTAGCAAATGTCGAAGCATTGGCGCAGACAGAAAGTGGAAAATCTGCCTATATCACATACCACTTTCCTTGTTATGGTGGTTACGCAGGAGGTCAATCAGGTAATCATACTGCAACATCTGTTCTTTCTCCAACAGGAGTAGGAGGCAGTTACCATAGTCATTCGTGTTCAAGTTGCGGTAATTACTAAATATGTTAAATAAATTTTATGAAAGTAGTTAAATCAGTATTATGTCTTGTATTATTGTTCTCTTGTGCGGAAAAAAGAGGGGATAGGGCAATTCTTGTAACAGATTATTCCACAAAATTGGATTTTTCTGAAATAGTTGCTGATTTTAAGGTAGTTGCCTTGCAGACTATTGATGGGTTTCTATTAGGACGTGTTACGGATATGTGCTTTATTGGCGATACAATTTATGTGCTTGACGAAATGACTGCGACCATCTTTATGTTTGATAAGGCTACCGGAGTAATGCTCAAAGGGGTGACTCGACAAGGGCAAGGTCCTAATGAGTATGTTTACCCAATATCTATTGACTGTGATAGCGAGCATCTATGGGTGCTAGACAGAGCAGGTCAGATAATTTGTTTTGACAAGGACCTGAATCCATTAGAAACCATTAAACTTCCGTATATGGCCTTGGGTTTTATTCATACAGAAACGGGATTCCTTTTGTGTTTGGAGCTAGTATATTCACACAAATTTGCATCAATTGATATGTATGGGCATGAAATAAAAAAATATATTCCGGTCACCGAAGCCAATAATATGGGGAAAGCAAATTTAGGTGGTGCAACAGAATTGCTACGGTCGTTTACAAAGGGCGAAAAGATTTATCTATGCGATGGATTTCGCAGTACAATATATTCTTTGAATAAGGATAGTCTGGAGGTTGCCATGGAATTTGATTTTGGAAACTTGACAATACCCAAAGATGTAAATATAAACAATTACGGTGCCAATTTTCCTTATGTATGGAAGCCCAATTTTTTTGTTACAAATCAATATTTTATAATAGATTATTTCGTTCCTAATGAAAGCTATCGATATTATACATTTGTTGATATACCAACAGGGACAACTAAATCAGGAAGAATAAACTACCTTGCCGATACGCCTCCATTTTTTCCTCAAAAGCAAGACGGTGAATGTCTTGTAGGTATTTTTTCAGTTCACGATATTGCACAATGTCCCTCTGTTATGGATAAAATTTCAGGGATTTCTAATATAGATGAGGAAACGATGGTGTTATTATTTTATACACTCTTGTAAAAATAGTATGAAATATGCTTTTTTGTTAGTGGCAATACGCTTGCTCTTTTCCTGTAAGGATAGAGACCCTAAAATAGAACTTGCCCGTATGGTTACAGAGTGGCAAGGGAAAGAGCTTGTTTTCCCTGCCAATCCTATTTTCACCCGTTATGTTACGGATACGGTGGATTATCGAATACAGAACTCGGAATATAAAGTGCTTGTTTATGTTGATTCTACAGGTTGTACAAGTTGTAAGAGAGTTAGCAATTAAAGGGCAAGCCCAATAAAGGGGAAAAATTTTGACAGTAGGTACAAATAAAAATAAAATTAGGAACATATACACACTCCTTTTGCTTTTTCATCTGCTTTCCTGCACGCATTATCCAAGCAGAGTAGAGGAGGCTTTGAAATCGGCAGGCGACAATCGTGCGGAACTGGAAAAAGTGCTGCAGCATTACAGTCACACTCCAGCCGACAGCCTGAAGCGACGTTCTGCCGAATTTTTGATTGCCAATATGCCGGGAAAATACTCGAAATACTACGATGCCCCGTGGAACGATGTTGCCACTGTTTGTCTGCGCTGGACGAGTTCATCAGATAAACAAAAAGTGTTGGATACCTACAAATTGGGGAATCTGATTGTTGAGAATGATGTGGAATACATCACTGCCGCCTACCTCATAAATAATATTGATTTAGCTTTCAAGGTCTGGAAGGAACAACCGTGGGGGAAACATATACCATTTGACATTTTCTGCGAGGAAATACTCCCATATCGAGTAGGTTCTGAGCCTCTGGAAAATTGGCGGGAGAAAGTGCTTGCTAGCTTTGCGGATGTGAACCGTTCTTTTCAGAATGGACCAAATACAACGGCTGTAGAGGCTTGTCGCAGGGTCAATAAATTATTGCCTCACTTCACTATGGATCCGGACTTTCCACAGATGTCGTATTCCATGTTGATGGCTTCGTGCAAGGGGACGTGTGACGAAATGGTTGCATTGACTATTTTTGCTATGCGTGGATTAGGAATCCCTGTCACAAAAGACTATACCCCGAAGTGGCCGTATCGGGTAGTTGGTCATTCATGGAACAGTGTATGCGATAGCAGTGGCAGACATATCTCTTTTATGGGGACAGAAAGAGCACCGGGCGACCCGCACATAGGTACAGAAAATACAAAAAGTAAGGTTTACAGATGCCGTTTTGCCAACCAAAAACTTCTAAATACAGAAGATGAAAATATTCCTTTAAAATTACAAAACCTCAATATGATGGACGTAAGTTCCGAATATAAAGGGTATAAAGACATCGAAATACCGATAACAATTCCGCCTGCCGTCAATACTGGATACGCTTACCTGACAGAGTTGGATGGGCAGCAGTGGCAAGCAGTTGGATGGGGAATAGCGAATGAGCAGTGCATCAAGTACGCTTCTATTGGCAAAGATATAGTATATCTACCTATATTTTATGTCAATGGCGTACAGACAGCGGCACATAGCCCTTTTTATATCGACAAAACCGGAACAGTATATTTTTATCATGCTGATACAACTAAATTGCAAATCCTGTCCTTGCGTGAAGCATATTCAGTAAGCGACAAGGGGCTATATAAAAGAATGCAAAACGGTAGATTCGAGGGAGGCAACCGACCTGATTTTTCGGATGCGAAACTGTTATACACCATAACCGATCTTCCAGAAGGGGCTTTGAATAAAGTGAAATTGAAAAACTCGCTTCCCTGTCGCTATGTACGTTATGTTTCGCCTGTGGAAGGTTTCGGCAATATTGCCGAAATGCGGTTTTATACTACTAATAACCAACAACTTAGCGGAACAGCCATAGGGACAGCCGGAGACTTCTATGGAAACTCATCATCTACTTTCGATAAGGCTTTTGATGATGACCTTAGTACTTTTTTCGATGCTCTACAAAGCAGTGGGGCTTGGACCGGACTTGACTTAGGAAAAACATACCCTATTTCTGAAATCCATTATTATCCCCGGCAAATTGGAAATGAAATTTCCACCAATAGATATGAGTTATTTTATTGGCAGGGCAACGACTGGAAATCATTGGGGCAGCAGCAAGGGAACGACTATGAGCTTCATTATACCGTTCCGTCCAACGCTTTGTTCTATCTGAAAGATATGAGTACTACTGGGGGTAATACAAAGCATGTTTTCACTGTTTCTGAAGGGAAAATTAAATGGTTTTGATATATGCGAAAAATGAATGACCCATTTGTATTGCTCCATAAAATACGGACGCCAACTGTCTAATTTTTCATTCGTTACTTATTGTATTTATTTGATATTCAGGTTATTTTTCATTATGCCTAAAAAGGCAATATTTCATTTATAGCGTATTTACAAGTTCAATAATATGTCTTTTTACATCCACATTTTCGGCTAATTTCTTCTTCTTGGTCTCTATGCAATAAATTTCAGAAATGAAATCATATTCTAAAATTTGAGATATTTGTCTTAGCCTATCTACGTCAATACTTTTTTGTCTGTAAAGATAATTTACCGCACTCCTTGAGCAGTTTAGCTTAGCCGCCAATGTCATATTTGTCATTGATTTTTCTCTCACTTTCTGTTTAATAAGCAAACCGATGTTAATCTTTTCCATTTCCTTATTATATTACTCTTTTCCCGAAACAATTTTTGTTTAAATCTTGGCATAATAAAAAAAAGCGGACTTAGCTATCCGCTCTTAAGGTTTACCACAACCCACATAACCAAATAAGTAAGCCCGCATCTCTGCGAACGCTACACTTATTCTTGGCTATACTTCAAATTTGTGGTAATTTTAAGAGCAAGAATACAGCAAAACGCTATCTTATATGTCCTTTTTGCACATTATTTTCATTATCTACATAATTTCGTTGTTTTAACTGCGCAAAATTAAAGACTAAAATTAAAAGTTCAAAAGGAAAAAGGAAAAAATTCGTTTCTCACATCAAAATTTCAATAGTAGCACACAAAAAATAGTATTTTTGCAGCTACAATATTTAGTTAATTGAACAAAGTCACAATAAATAGTACCAATTGCAAGGTGTGTTAAAAATTTGACGCAGGTGTACAAAAAATTTGACGTTTTTTTGAATTATATCTAAAAATTTATATCTACATTTGCGGCAT
>BNXR01000013.1 GCA_025999735.1 Bacteroidia bacterium
GTTTGGGACGAAGAAAACAATAAATGGTGGTTTTCAGTTGTTGATATTGTGTCTGCTATAACCGATAGCCCGCGCCCAAGGGTTTATTGGGGAACACTTAAGAGCCGACTCAAAACGCAAGACAGTGAGTTGTATTCAAAATGTATACAACTGAAACTTATGTCTGCGGACGGCAAGAAATATGCCACCGATTGCTTCTCGCAGGACGATATAACTGAACTTGTAAAAGTTATCCCAAGCAAAAACTCAATGAAATTTTTGGATTGGTTCACGTACAGCGACAGCAGTATTGACGGACAAAGCAAAAAGAAAGCATACACGCTGTTTGAAGGGAATTTAATAGATAGCATCAAAGTAGGTACAGCCAAAGGTTTGCAGCAGATACACGCCTATTTGTTCGGCGGTTTGTATGATTTTGCCGGGCAGATAAGGCAAAAAAACATTTCAAAAGGGGGCTTTCATTTTGCAGTAGCACAATTTCTAGGCAACACATTAAAGCAAATTGAACAAATGCCCGAAAATACTTTCGACGAAATTGTCGATAAATATGTGGAAATGAACATTGCCCACCCCTTTATGGAAGGTAATGGGCGAAGCACACGAATATGGTTGGATTTGATATTGAAAAAACGCCTAAAACGTTGCGTGGATTGGAGTAAAATAGGCAAAAACAACTATCTAAATGCAATGATAAAGAGTGCCGTAAGCAGCATCGGGATAAAAAAACTGCTAAAAAATGCGCTGACTGATGAAATTGATTCACGCGAGATGTTTATGAAAGGTATTGATTATTCGTATTATTATGAAGAAAATGAATAGGACATACGTACTAAAATCCGTGCAGGAGAAGACATTTCAGGAATGTTTCCCAAATGTATAAACAAGGATGTTTTAAAAGTTTACCTTATTAAGGATGGAGGACCTTCCCTAATTCCTCCCAGTATCGCGGGAACGACTTGTTGACAACCTCACTATCGCTTATCACTAAACCGGGAAACTGTACAGCTGCTATGGAAAAGGCCATAGCCATTCGATGGTCATTGTACGTTTCTATCACTACTTGGGGTGGCGTGGACGACGTGGGCGGCGTGGGCGGATGCGTCCGCTCCCCTTGCCATAGTAATGTGTTATCGTGTATCGATAAGGGATAGCCTAATTTCAGTAGCTCACTTACCAATGCCTGCACACGGTCTGTCTCTTTGTAGCGCAAAGTCTCTATGCCGGAAATGTCAAAGCAAATACCCTTCAGACAACAAGCCACAACAAAGGACTGTACCAAGTCGGGCATCTTCCTGAAGTCGCACGTAAAGTGAGGGCACGTGTTGCCGTTTGCAGAAATGAGCACGCCACCCTCCACAAACGCCGTACTCACCCCCATCTGCTCCCATAAGGCTACTTGCTGGGCGTCCCCCTGCAAACTCTTCTCCCGCAGCCCCGACAGCTTGAAGTGACCCTTGCCCAAGACAGCCAAGAGTTCGTAAAAGTAGGACGCACCCGTCCAATCCGTTTCTATCGGTAGGTGGAGTGCAGAATAGGGTTTGGGCTTTACCTTTATAATATAGGTATGCCCCGAAGGAGCCCCATCGGGGTCGGTATTCAACTGCTCGGGTGGAGCGCTATGGGCACTATGTACGTCAGGGGCATCAGGGAGAGGGTGAAAAGATACGTCTGCACCAAATCTCTGCATCAACATGACTGTCATTTCAATGTAGGGAAGGGATACCACCGTGCCCGTCAATTCAACGGTCAATCCCTCTCTCATGTATGGGGCAACCAACAGCAGAGCCGAGATGTATTGACTGCTTACCGATGCATTCGGCTTTATCGTACCGCCTTGCAGGCGTTTACCACGAATGAGCAGTGGCGGGAAACCCGCCTTCCCCAGATAGGTCAGCTCCCCGCCCAAGTCATTCAGGGCATCGACCAGAACCTTAATCGGTCGCTCCCTCATTCGCTCCGAGCCGTCCAACTCCCATTCACCCTCCCTTTGCGCCAAAAGGGCTGTCATAAAACGCATGACCGTTCCGGCAGGGCCTGCGTTCAGGCGATGTGTCTTAAACTGCAATAAGTCCGCAAGGGTCTCAATATCATCGCTCACCGAAAAAGGGTCCAGCGTTGCCACCTTTCCACATAAGGCCTGAATAATCAACATCCTGTTGACAATGCTCTTTGAGTAAGGGAGGTTCAGCTCGGCAGAGTAGGCGATGTCGTTACTGTATAGTGTTATATCTTTCATCTGTTCGCTATCGTTGTTCGGGTGAATAACAGGGTGCAAACCTAAGAAATAATCCTCACTCCGCAAAATGTTTTTTAGGACTACCAAATATATACTCATCTTTGTTGTCTTGAACCACGATTTTGTCAAGATGGAAGGATTACCAAGATGTATTCCCTACGGGAAATTATTGAGAGGATAGCATCCATTTCTATTGATATGCAAGTCCTAACGGACTTTGCCCGTAGGGCATCCATGTCAATAGAAGACGACATCCCACCCAATGAACTATTTTCCCGTAGGGCATCCATTCTATATTCATATCCCTCTTTCATCATGGTAATCCTTTAATCATATTAAAATCATAGTTCAGACAATGTAGGAGATTGCGGGTCAAGCCCGCAATGACGGGTACGGGTGGCACGGGTAGAGACGGGGCATGCCCGTCTCTACGAACGATGATACGTTTGATGATATGTCCCATGATATGTTTCATTTATGTATGGGCGACCCGCGAGGGGTCGCCCGTACGGGTTTATTATTCTATTGATATAAGGGTTGATTGCTTGCCGGCACGCACCACATAGATGCCTGCGGGAATATCCTGCACATTGACAACGGTGCTGACACCGTCCGAAACTGCATGTACGCCTACCAAACCACCATTCATGTTGTATATCTCCACCTTGCCGCCCACAGGTAATTGTGCATTATCTATGGTGAATCGTCCATTGACAACGGGGTTCGGATAGACCTTGATGCCCGCAGTGCTGCTGACCCTGGTCACGGCAACAAACTGTTGCGGACAGGCTGGCACGGCTTGCGGTTGTCCCTCAACGGTCAGCGCAACGCCGTAGCGGTCTGTGGAGAGTGGTGCTGTGGTGAGGTGCAGGTATGCGTCCGTTTCGCCTGCAATATCCACATCGTTTCGCTGCCACTGGAAGGCTGTGAATGTGTGGCCACCGTTGGTCTCCTCGTTTAAGTTGACTGCCAAGATGTTGTTCCAGTACTGGACGATGACGGAGGCAGGGAAGGGACGAATAATGCGGATGTTGTAATCCTTCTTCGTAGTCCCGTCGGCGGCAATGGAGCGGACAACGAGAGGAGTTGTTCCTATGCGCACTACAATAGGCATTGTTCGTTCGCTATCATTAACAAGATATTTCACTGTGCCAGGCGCAGTGGCAATGATATTAACGCTACTGTCGTTTCCTGCGCAGGGCAAGGTTAGGGTGTAGTCGGTTATATTGGGGTCAAAGGTGGGCGATAGTGTGCCTGTGCTTACTACTGTGAGGTTTTGTAGGTCGGCATCGTTGCTGGGTGGAGGCGGTACTACGACTGCATTCACTGTTACCGTACAAGTTGCCGTATGGTTACCGTCGTCGGTGGTAACGGTGATAGTGGCTGTGCCTGCGCCTTCTGCTATTACCACGCCATTGCTCACCGTAGCAACACCCGTGTTGCTACTGCCCCACGTAACATTCTGGTTGGTGCAGTGAGTGGTGCAATGCTCGGCGTGAGGGTCTCCTGACCACCTACGACAAGCGTTGTTACGCTTTTGTCCAATGTTACGCCCGTTGCCGACACCACTATCACAAGCACTTCCTTGAAGCCCTGCCACACAGGGGCAGACGAATACGCCGCTTTAGCGGTGTTGTCTATCACGTACAAAGACACATTGCTTATGGGAACATTATAGAATACATCGCTATTAATGCTTTGCGGTGCAGGTTTCAGGTTATATACGCGGGTTAAGCCTGTGCAATAAGCAAAAGCAGACGAGCCGATAGTGGTAACGCTACTCGGTATGGTTACCGATGCTAAACTCGTGCAACCATCAAAAGCAGACGAGCCGATAGTGGTAACACTACTCGGTATGCTTACCGATGCTAAACTCGTGCAATTCCAAAAAGCCTGCGTGCCGATAGTGGTAACGCCGCTTAGTATGGTTATCGATGCTAAACTCGTGCAACCATAAAAAGCATCCTCTCTGATAGTGGTAACGCTACTTGGTATAGTATATGCCGCATCCTGTTTGCCTGCGGGATATTGTATGAGGGTAGTTTTGGTCTTATTGAACAATACACCATCTACCGAAGCGTAATTTGCATTGGCGGCCTCTACGCTTATTTCGGTCAAACCACTGCAATTATAAAAAGCCTGCGAGCCGATAGTGGTAGCGCTACTCGGTATGGTTACCGATGCTAAACTCGTGCAACCATAAAAAGCAGACGTGCCGATAGTGGTAACGCCATCAGGTATGGTTACCGACGCTAAATTCGTGCAAGTAGAAAAAGCAAACTCGCCGATAGTGGTAACGCTACTTGGTATGGTATATGCACCCAGCTTGCCTGTGGGATATTGTATGAGGGTAGTTTTGGTCTTATTGAACAATACACCATCTACCGAAGCGTAATTTGCATTGACGGCATCTACGTTTATTTCGGTTAAGCCCGTGCAATTCCTAAAAGCACCGCTGCCGATATAGGTAACGCTACTCGGTATGGTTACCGATGCTAAACTCGTGCAACCAGTAAAAGCATACACGTCGATAGTGGTAACGCTACTCGGTATGGTTACCGATGTTAAACTCGAGCAACTCTGAAAAGCATACGAGCTGATATAGGTAACGCTACTTGGTATGGTTACCGATGCTAAACTCGGGCAACCAGCAAAAGCATACAAGCCGATATTGGTAACGCCCGATATACTCACAGAAGTCATCTGCGTGCGGTACGAATTCCAAGGCGTACTACTTCCAGCACTGTAATTTGCCATATACCCCGTGCCGCTAATGGTGAGGGTGTAGTTTGGCGGTGTGCCTGTGAGTTCCCATGTAGCACTTGTGCCGCAACTGCCGTTTGCTACTACTTGTGCGTTAGCCACTCCTGTTGTGCCGAGCAATACACTCATCGCTACGAGGCACTTTAATAAACTTGTCTTTCTCATGATACTATATATATAAATTGTTAATAATATCACTCCTCTCAGGGCGTTGCCCTGTGCTAATGATTGTCTTGAACCACGATTTTGTCAAGATGAAAGGATGACCAAGATAATTGTCTCATCTCTTTCCTTCCTCTTTCATCTTGCTCATCTTGTAAATCTTATTAAAATCGTGGTTCAAGACCTTCACATCTCATTAAAATCCTAGTTCTAACTATCTATATTCTATCCTTCTACGGATAGACATTTTATCCCTATTTGGATTGACACCCTATCATTATAATGATAGACACTCTATCCGTATGTGCCTCCACACCGGTGCCCCAGAAGGCAGCAGGGGCGGGTCTGAGACCCGTCCCTGTGTACGTGTGGCGATGTGTTATGTTGGCAGCGGCTGTAAGCCGCTGTGGTGTAATCGTGTTTAGTGGGTGGGTGCTTCCCCCCCCCCTACAACCACGCGGGTTTCCGAATGTTGTGGTGGTGCACGCCGTAGGGCGTGCGGGGTGCGTGTGAGGCGTATCCGCTTGTACAGTGCTTTGGGTGAGTCGTAAGAACAGCATATACTAAACGTTTTAATGGGTTAAGGACGTAAAGGTAATATATGGTATTGTAACAAACAAATAAATAGTGTTAAATCTTTCACCTTTTGTTCGTCTATTTGTCTTGAACCGTGCTTTGTCTTGAACCATGATTTTAGTATGATTATCAAGATTACCATGATGTATTCCCTACGGGAAATTATTGAGAGGATAGCATCCATTTCTATTGATATGCAAGTCCTAGCGGACTTTGCCCGTAGGGCATCCATGTCAATAGAAGACGACATTCCACCCAACGGACTTTGCCCGTTGGGCATCCATGTCAATAGAAGACGACATCCCACCCAATGAACTATTTGCCCGTAGGGCATCCATCCTATATTCATATCCCTCTTTCATCTTGCAAATCCTTTAATCTTATTAAAATCCTGGTTCAAGACAAGGAGGTTGCGGATAGCCCGCAATGAGGGTTGGGGTAGAGACGGGGCATGCCTATTTGGCATTGTTCCTATTCTTGTCATTCATCAGCATTTGGTAGATTTCCTGCCACTCTTGTTCGTAGAGCTTGGTGTCGGGATTGGCAAGTTGCGTAAATGTAGCTGATGAATAGAACATATCAGCGGCTTGTATCGCATCTATTTGCAAGTCAAGCATTAGTTGTTCTACAAGCGGCTCGGCAATATCCTCAATCTTAAAAGTTATCTTAGCATTATTCCTCTTTAGCAATTTAAGCGAATTAACCGTACAAAAGCAAATTTGGTGCGAGGGCTTAGGATGTATCAATTGGCTAAAAAAACCTTCTCTTGTTATTGCCCCCTCTATAAAGCGCTGAATGCGGTTTTGAATTTTGTCATCAGCAACAGGTCCTTCGACAATATCGTAGTCGTGAAATGCTTTGCTTGATTGTCTATTTTGTATTATAAAATCAAACCAATCGTTGGTGTAGCCGTTAAAGCGCAACACTTTGAAATGAGCATCTTCATAACCGTTTTCGTCAAATTCAAATTCGGTAACAACGCTGTCTGTGTGTTTTCGGTTGCCTTTGCGGATAGCCCAAAACTCCGCCTGGTCACGATACTTTGTAACATAAAACCCTTGCCCAAAATCTCTTTGTAATTCGCCCTTTGACAAATCAATCTCGTGAATAACCGTATAGCTACCGTGATAAACTTTCATCGCAATCCTCCATTTTCAAGACAGACTTCGTATAAATCGCGTGTGGCATAATCTGCGCTATCGGTATGCAATGCCCACCAGCACTCGTTTAAATAGTCCCACCCGCCATACTTCTTCAGATAGAAGAAGGCACTTTGCACGTTCATCTTGTACGCCGCCGCAAACTCGGGTACAATATAGGTGATAAAACTCACCTTATCGCTTGTTTCTTTGTCTAATCTTGATTCCATCATGCTATTAGTGTGTAACTACATCTTTCACGATGCAAATGTAGTTCAATTTAGTGGAATGAGGAAACAACTTGGTGGTTTATTTTACCCGAGTGGGTACAAATCACTCCACTCTAAACCTTTGTCGCAGGGTATTCCCATCGCTATCAAAAATATGGAGTTCATGCCATCCTCTTGGGATGTCGAATGCGAGTTGGTGCACGTCCTTTGTCATTCCCATATAGTTTTCATCGATATGCCAGAACACCTCTGTTTGGGGCGCATGGTGGGCTAAGTCAAAGACAACCCGTCCCTTCTCACCACCAAAATCACGCGGAATGAATACTTTGGTACCGCGACGCGGGTAAATCATCTCCATTGGGGAAACACGCGAATCTGCCCCTGCTGTACAATCCGCACGGAACGGTGGCAAACGGCGATACGTTGGGTTCACCCGTGAATAATACCACTCCTGCACGGGAGGAAGCACAAACCAGGGCTGTATCTGCATATTATAAACGCTCTCACACTCCGATGAAACCCTCCATTTACCACTCTTATCCAAATGGAGCAACTGATGATAAGGACAGATTTCTGTCCGACTTCCCCGTTCACAAACCCATACCGCGTCCGTTTCCGGACATATTGCTGATGCCCTACACCCACTATGTCGGCAAACAGTCGTATTTACCATTTCATCGATAGGCTCGAACATTGCGATAGGTAGAGAGGCGGAGTCGCGCGCTTCCACGGGGTACTCACTCGTGAAAGGCAATGTCCCCACGACCTCAAACAAAATCGGTGCTGCTGTCCGTATGCCCGTCAGACCCGGGCGACCTTCCCCATCGGCATTACCTACCCACACACCGACCACCCACTCGGCAGTCACCCCTATAGCCCACCCATCGCGGAAACCGAAGCTTGTGCCCGTTTTCCACGACAGAGCGTTTTGTGACAAGACCTCTTGCGACAGGGCGTTGTGTGACAGGGCGTTGTGAGCATTGTGAACGAGCCCCCTACGGGAGGCAAACTTCTTCCAACCGGTCTCCATGTCCGGTCGTTCCACTTCTAATAAGGCCTTGAGTGTCAGCCATATTGCGGATGCTTTCAAGGGTGCTTTGTCCTCACTCAAAGGTGTTTGCTCCGACTTTTCTTCGTCCTGCCACAACCGTAACCGCTCATACTCACCGCTAAAATAAGTGCCGTCATGTTCGTTGTAGTGTCGCAGTACGGACACTTTCCCCGCATACATATTGCAAACGTCCCACAACGAGGTCTCCGCACCCCCAAGTATCAAACTCAAACCATACCCATCCGCCGGACGGTTCAACGAGTGAATACCCAATAGCTTCAAATCGTCGTAAAAGCGGTGGTAGTCGTAATCGCGCAATAGCCGCACAAAAGGGATATTCAGAGACATACTCAAGGCTCTATGTGCTGGCACAGCACCCTGAAAGGTCTTATTGAAGTTTGAAGGCGCATAGTTGCCGAAGCGGGAAGGAATATCGGCAAGCAAGGTGGCAGGTAAAATCTTCCCATCCTGCTGCATCAGGGCATACAAAGCAGGTTTCAGGATACTCCCGGAACTGCGTACAGACTGTATAATATCCACATCATTGCCTCTACTACCCGTCAGTGCTGGCGTATTCCCCACATATCCTCTTACTTCTCCCGTTGGAATATGCGCGACCAAAACGGAGGCATTGTAGATGTGGTTAGCACTAAGCATGTACGAATGACGGCTCACTATTTCATTGAGGCGATTTTGCAGTCGTGCATCGATAAACGAGCGACATATTTCCCCATTACGGCGAATTTGAGCCTGTCCAAGCAAATGGGGAGCGATACTTTTCTCCGTCTGCAGTCTTTTCGGTTGCGGCTCTAAGAGTGCCAAGCGGTAATCGTCCTCCTTTATCTCACCGTTCCGATAGAGTTTCTCTAACAAGCGATTGCGCTTTTCAAACAGTAGTTCCGTATTTCTCAAAGACGGAGCATTCGGCAGCACCGCTAACAGGGTCGCTTCAGCCCAACTCAACTCGTCAGGCTTACGGTCGAAATATTTTAGTGCTGCCGCCTGAATACCGGCAATATTACCTCCAAACGGTGCATGAGAAGCGTACATACACAAGATTTCTTCTTTGGAATAGCTCATCTCCAAGCGTAGTGCCAGCAGCATCTCGAAGATTTTTTCTCCTATCGTGCGAGGGGGATTGTTTCGGGAAAGACGAATTACCTGCATGGAAAGGGTGCTACCACCGCTTACGACCTTCCCCGCTTTCCAATTTTGGCGCATGGCTCTGCACAAGGCTCTGATGTCCACGCCCCAATGCTTCCAAAAGCGTTTGTCTTCAAAGTACGTCACCGCAGTCACGTATTTCAAAGGCAAGGACTTGATTTCGGGGAATCTGAGTTGTTCGTCTTTTGCCACTGTCAGGCCGATAATCTGTTCCTCTCGGTCTAAAAGCACCGTCGAATAAGGCACATCAAACAGTGGTGCAGGCAACAATCGCCACCAGATGCTCAATAATACGAATACTATAAGCGCGAAAACGCACGTCAGTGCGTCTCTTTTATTCAATGTTAATCCCCACTTTCTTGTATTCACGCTTCAAGACTTCAACCATCTGTTCAATCGCAATGTTTTTCGCGATAAACTTTTTGTCCTTGTCTAAGACATACATCACAGGTGTCGCGAAAACATTGTAGTACGTCCAATAGTTAGATTGGTTGTTCGGATCCCACACATTGATAAAGTCGAAAAGGTCATTTTGTTCAATGAAACTTTGCCACTCTTCTTTCGTATCCTGCGTATGAACGGCAAACACCTTCAAGCCGTGCTTGCCAAAGCGGTCTAAGATGTCTTTTTTTATCTGTGGCACGACCTTCTTGCAGTACGCGCAATTTGATTCCCAGAAGAGAAGAAAAATGAAGGGGGCTTGGGTCTCATAAAGACTGGTTATCTGACCCTCCACGGTAGTTAGTTGCAAGTCTATCGCCTTATGATAGAGTAGGTTGAACTGACGTTTGAGCACTTCATCTGTCACCTTCTTTAATCCCGCAGAGTCCAGCCAATTGACAATACCACTCACATAATATTTCTGTCCCAATTTGACAAATGCCTCGTCCATGCCCATGATTTTGTCTTCGTACGTATATTTGGTGCAATAGTTCATCAAATACTTGAACATCGCAAGGTTAGGGCGCGCTTTCTCCAATATTTCATCGCAGGCTCTGAAAAGTGAATCGGGATGGATGGCCACCATATTCTTTAAATAATCATCTAAACGTCGTTTGAAAAGGTTGGTGCGTATGAGGGTGCTATCTTGGAAATTCGTGTGGTCCCAGAAATGCTTTTTATAATAGAAATAACCCCTTTTGCGAATCTCTAACTCTCTGGCTTTGGGGTCTGGGAATTCTGTTGCAGACACTTCGTTAGCGAAATCGGGGACCTTTACCGGCAACGTAAAGTTGGCGAAAGTGGCTAAGGCAGTACCGGGGAATTTCGCCGTAATGCGCTGTATATACACCCGAACAGCACTGTCTGTATCAATAATATTTCCTTCTTTGTTATAAATGTCCGTCATAAAGCGTTGAAGTGCTATGAACTGTGTGTTTTCCGGCGAGTTTTCAAATGATATATGACGAATGATGTCCGTTGTATCGCTGACAATGCTGAAAAATTGGTTGTCACCAATGAGCAACTCGACAATGGTACTCGGATTATACAACAGGAAGTACTGTCCTTTGGGGAGGCGGTCAGGCGCTTTCTTAAAATGACCAACCCCTTTTTTGTCCAATATCACAGAATCAGCGATTACGATTTTGTCTTCATAATAGTAGCCCAAGAGGAGTTGTCGATTGGGCATAGACTTAACGGTCACACCGATGTCATATCCTTTGTCGTATCCTTTGTGACGTTGCGAACGCACCGCTGAGGATGACAGCAGTAAGCTACACAGGGTGATACCAAGGGCAAGCCCGAGGGTGACAAAATGGGGAATAATGTGCGAACGGTTCATTTCAACAGTGGATATAAATCCAAAAACTGGGCGTAAGTTCTGATTAAATTATTTGATTTCGTAATACCTAATTTTCTGGCTGTTCGCAGGTCTTGAATAGCTGCTTCGGCATTACTGCGTGATTGTGCGAATCTGGCAATTCCACGATTATAATAAGCGTTGGCATACGACGGGTTCATGGCTATTGCTGCTGAGTAGTTCTCTATGGCTGCTGCCAAATCACCCTTCTCTTGCATGACCACACCTATATTGTAATACAAACTTGTCTCGTTCAGTCCCATTTTGCGTGCATAAAAATAATCCGTCAAGGCTCCTTCATAATCTTTCATGTAAAAGCGTGCGATACCGCGGTAGTGGTAGGCTTGAAGAAATTCGGGATCTACATCAATGGCACGGGTATAATCCGCGACGGCACTTGCATACGAGTTCATATTTTCATAAACGACACCTCGATACAAATACACTCTCACATTGTATGGGTCGTTCTGTTCCACAAAGTTAAAATCATTGAGTGCTTCTAAGTAGCGATGTACATTGGCCAGACATATCGCGCGATTATAATAAGGCGGTGTCCAGCCGTTTCTAAGGATGATCGCGGCATTCAATTCTTCGATTGCACGGTCATATAATCCTTGTTTCATGTATTCCATACCCCTATCATTGTGCTCTTTAGCTTCCCTGCCACACGAACACAATAAGATAGAAATCAGAACGATAATAATGCCTCTCATACGTTAAATTATATGTTAAATTTGCGCAATTATTAGCGTCCAAAGGTAGATGTAAATTTCGAGATTTCCAAGTGCTTGAAATGAAAAAAAGTTTTTTACAGAGAAAAAGGTAGTAATTCTTTGCGTTGCAAAAATATTTTTGCCCTTAAATTCGCATTTATTAGATTCTTGGTTAATTATTTTTTTATTTCGTTTGATTTTCGGGAAATTGTTTATACTTTTGCGCCCCCAAACCGAGGGAGTTATGTGAAACTTAGGTGAAATGAGAAAAATTACACAAAAATATCTTGCAGTTATTCTGTTTGTCTTGCCGATATTTGCATTTTTTATACTGAACATTTTCACACCACTTATTGCAGATGATTTCGTCTATTCATTCGTATATGGCGGGAATGGACGAGTAACATCAATTTATGATATTTTAATTTCCCAATACCATCATTATATGGAATGGGGCGGGAGAAATGTAGCACACTTTTTTGCTCAGTTTTTCTTGTTTTTGGAGGACAAATATGTTTTTAATATATGCAATACGGTTATTTATTGCTGCCTTATCCTTCTTATACAGTTTCACGTGACCGGTTCTTTGAAAAAGATAAATCCCTTCTTTTTTTTTGCAATCAATGGTATGCTATGGTTCTTGGTTCCTGTGTGGGGTCAAAATTTCTTGTGGCTCACCGGAAGTTGTAATTACTTATGGATGGCAACTATTGTTCTTTCCTTTTTAGTTCCCTATAGAAAAAGAAACGACAACCATTCCTACAAGCTTAATATACCCTTATCTAGCCTGTTTTTTATACTTGGTATTTTGGCCGGCTGGTCTGCAGAAAATGTGTCGGCAGCAGTATTCTTTTTGCTACTTGCATATTTTATATCAAAATTTGTCAACAAAGAAAAAGTATGTTTGTTTGAAATACTGGGATGCATTGGTTTTCTCATTGGATTTGTTTTGCTTATTTCTGCACCGGGAAATTATGCACGGCTTGCTGTTATAGAACAGATTCAAGCAAATCAACATGGTTTTGTTTTTACAATGCTTATGCGTTTTGTGAATGTTACTCACGTGTTTGTAAGAAATTATGGACTATTCTTGTTGGGTATTTCCGTATGGCTTGGACTTGATATAATCGTATATCAAAAGAAAAAACTAAATTTGTTTACTTGGTTTTATTTTCTGGCAGGTTTAGCAAGTGTGTATTCAATGCTATTGAGTCCCGGTTTTGCTGACAGGGCACATCTCATTGTAACTATTTTCTTTTGCATTACTGCGTTAAATATAGCCATGCAACTAACTATAGAAATACCTGGAATTATTAAAAGGTGGTTGCCGTTGCTTTCGGTTATGTTTTTTATTGGTTTCTCTAACTCGTTTCTTGCGGCTGGTAGAGATGTCATGGGTGTTTACCTGAGATGGAAAGAACGTACCCAATATATAGTAACGCAAAAAGCACAAGGCGTTGTAGATATAGAAGTAAAAGCACCAATTCCCGCAAAGAATAAACATTCTGCCTTGTATGGCCTGTACGATATGTCCGGCGATGCTACTAAATGGCCTAATACTTCAATTGCTGAGTATTTCGGTATTCATTCAATCAAAGGTATCGATAGCAATGAGCCGTGGAAACCTGCTTGGAAAAAAAAGTAAATAGTATAAAATAACTGATGACCAAACAAATAACTTCAAAGGCTTCTTGGTAATTGATAATATAAATGACGAAAACCGCCCTATAAATCGCAAAAATAGTGTTGTAAAAAAAGAATTAAGTAAAACCTATCATTAATCATAGATAATCCGGGGCTAAACAAAAAGGTACTGACAGAACTATTGAATAAAGGAAATACGGGAATACGTTATTACATAAAACTTTTGAAAGATGCCAATATCATTGAATTTGTTGGTTCTAATAGGACTGGCGGATAATTATCTGACAAAGATGGCGAAAAAGCAATTGAAAAATTAACATTTTGTGATTGGAAAAGTTTTATCTTTCCGCTGTAAAAAAGCAGTTTTTATTTTGCACGTTTGTAAATATCCGATTTTTCATATAGTTTTGTACTTCGGTTAAATGTGCCATAAATTACAACTTTTTAAAATCGAGGGCTAATTTACAGCATTTATTCCATTTTGGCAGGAAGGAGAAAGATTTTTTTCTTTCCTTTTTCCGTCAAAAAAATATTGCTTGTTTATCCCTCTAAAAAGTTGCATTTATTGGTTGAATTTACGTATATAGGAAATTCCCTTGATATGAATTTCTGAATTTGCGCTTGGTGCAAAGAAGATTTAGTCTGTCCATACCATTCAAAGCCTTCTTCTGTCCATTCGTTCGGGTAATTATGTTGTGCTCTGCCTGCAACACCGATATTCGCAAATATGAAAAACATATTTTCGTAAAAACAGCTACCATTATCCCATACTCCTCGTTGTTTGCTTTTAGGAACGGAAGGGATATTGTATATGTCTCATTTTTGTGTATTTTTGTCCTATGATAAACATAACATTAATTTCCTCCTGCCATTCTTAACCATTCCGATTCATCAAGACCAATTCGTGAAAGCGAAGAAACATAATTCGTTACTATTCTTTGTGAATGTAAATCTTTTAAATCCAGTATCCATTCAAATTTATCCCCATTGTCATAATTTTCTTTGAAAAAATACTTTGTATTTTCTAAACTTCCTCTAATTTCTCCTTCATCACGATTACACTTGAATTTGATTGTTTTTATCGAATATGACTCCTTATCCAGTTTTAATTTAACGCCTTCTGGGGTTATGATATGGAATTTATCGGTTGTACTGACTAATGGTAAAAATAGAAATTTTCTTTCTTCGTCTCTTTTTAATCTAACTGAATCACATCGTTGTTGAATACAAATGTAATAATTACTTTGATTTTTAGAACTTCTGATTACTGTTCCCAATGTTAATTTCGGAACAATAGTTTTAGGCATAAATAGACTTTTGTGATGTGTTAATATGGCAAATTTTCTGTCAATTTCTAATCTCTTATTGTTTTCATTTTCAAAAAGGGTTGTGGTGTTTTTCAAAAGATATTCCAAATAACCTTCTCTTTGTTTTTTGTCTGTAACTAATGTTTTGAATTGATTCTCAAATCTTTTTTCTACATTTTTTTCTGTAGAAAAGACTAAATTTTTCAAAAGTTCTATGTCTCTTTTATATTTCACTTGCGGGTTTATTACATTCCCCTGTTTATTTGTGATTGGTACATCGTTTTCGGTTATTTTCTCATTTAACCAATCAGTTAGGTTTATATCTGATTTTTTATGTATTTCGTTGTACAATAATAAATCTACAATAGTGTCTCCAAACAGTTTTGGTAACAATTCTTCCGCATCGTTTTGAACAGGTAATACAACTTTATGTCCCATATATGCCGCATCCAAATCTTTAGAAAACCAATGCAATATTTTATACGAATTATCTCGAACTGTAGTTAATGCTAAAAGTGCAAAATCAGACAAAAGCCCTGCCGTCATTTTAGTAAATTCTTCCAATACAAAAGAAGGCAAATCAGCATAACTCAATACTTTATCCTGTAAATGAGGTCGTTGAGTAAATCTATTATCTATTTCGGCATTATTTGATTTTGCACGGATTAAGATTCTAATGTTTCCGAAAGAAAGTTCGCAAGCAGATTTTATAAAAGTTCCTTGACTTGAGCATATTGCAGCAATGCCATCTGTTATATCATCTAAAATGTCTTCGCCTGTGTAAATTATTATCAATTTTAAAGCGGCATTTTCTGGCTTTATCAAATCTTGTATAATGCTTAAGGTATATTGACCTCTTGGCTCTTCAGCAGGCGCGTCATCTTCTGCTGTTTCGGGAGTTACTTCTTCTGTAATTAAAATTTTCCAGTCTAAAATAACAACATCCGCTTTTTTGGCTATTTCCACAAAATCGTTTATATCGGAAGACGTTTTCGGATTATAAACAGCACAGACTTTTTTTTCTTTGGCAAATGCTTTAGAAATTTCAGAAGCATCAAAAGCATGTTGGCTTTCACTATTTTTAAAAGCTTCGTCATCCAAGAATACAATGCTTTGTAAAAAGTCATTTGCTATTTTTTTAGAATTTTCAAAAAACATATTGTCTATCTCCTTATTAATTGATTTGTTCGATTTTAAAAGTAACTGTGCTACCTTCTTTAGGTGTTGCAACAAAAATGTTATAATTTTCTGCATTTAGAACTTCTTTGCTAATATTCAATCCCATACCTCTGCCATTGGGTTTTCTTGAAAATCCAAGTTCAAATATCCGTTCTTTGTCTTGCAGTTGAATTTCTATCCCATTGTTTGAAATATAAACACCTGTTTCATCGGCGTGTAGTCGAATAATTTTTTCTTCAGCATTACTTTGTTTTAACCAATAAATAGCGTTGTCTATTATATTGACAAATACAGGATAAAAAATTGACCTGAAACCATATATTTTTTGAGAAGCATAGCTCTTTGTGTGCCTAAATTGTATGTTATGTCTTTCCAATCTTGTTTTAAAAAGGTCAATAAGAAAAGTTTTTATTTCCAACAAAGAAATATCTTCCTTCTGTCTATTTAACCTTCTATTGAGAGGGGTAAACAGGTTTAAATAACCGTCTAAATGGTCAAAATTTGTTTTCAGATTTTTGTACACCCCTTCAATTTGTTGGTCAACATCAGACCAAGCCCTTAAATCTTTAAGGCTACTTCTGATTGAAAGCACCGTACTGTTAAATTCGTGATTTAAAATACCAACAGCCAAACCCAGTTGGCTTAATTCAACATCAGTTTGCACCCGTTCTCTCAGTTCTTCCAACTCTTCGGACATGGCATCTGATATTTGGTCATTCGTAATAATTTGTCCGTCAATACCCTTTTCTATATAAAAGCTTTGAAGTTGTTTGATTATTCTATCCATTATTGAAGTATTCCGGCTGCTAATCATTTCGATTTCATCTTCCATTGATTTCCTTTCTTTTACCAAATCGAAATTTTCCGATTCACTCATACTTAGATTTTTAAAACGGTCTTTTACCGTTCGTATTTGATTATCTAAGTCTAATATTAAATCGGAAGTTAATTCTTTGATTTGCTTTGATACACCAATTGCAACTTCATTTGTTTCGTTTTTCTTTTCCCTATTTACTTTTGTAGCCTCTATTGAGATTTGTTCAACGGCTTGTTCTAAGCGTTTTCTTTTGCTTATCTCAATATGAAGTCTATTAGTGTAATCATCTACAATACTATCGATTTCAGCAAAAGCATCCTTAAAAATTGTTTCATCTAATATCTGAAATTCTTTTAAATAAGTTTCAAAATCTATTCTTGCCGATTTTGAAATAGTAAATCCTTTTGGTGCCGGTACCGAAATTTTCTTTTTATAATCAAATAATTTTTGGCGGGCGACAAATTCATTGTCAATTATTTTTTGACTTGCTTCATTGGCATTTTTATAATATACAACCGAATTAAAATCTTTTCGGGTATCGTCTAATATCTCGTTGATTTTATTTTCAAATACCCTCGATGTAAGATTCTTAAAAAACGAATCTAATTCTTTAAGAAATTTTTCTTTTCTCCCTTTTGCAAGTTTATCTCGTCGTTCAATAGCCGAATGAAATGAGTTTATCTCATCTTTCTTGTTTTTCCAAAACTCTGATTGAGGTGTTTGCCCTTTTTCATTAAAGAAATCTGCAGCTAATTGTAAAAAAAAGTTTTTAAGAATAGCCTGCATTTGCCTATATGCTTTGTTTTCGATAAAACCTTCACGCCCAGCTTTTTCTGTTAAATTTCTGTTATTTACAGCAGAAATTTCTACTGCGCCAAACATTCTCCGGTATGAAAAAAAGTATGTTGATGCTCTTTTTGACCTGTTTTTTTCAATGTCTAAAAAATCATAATCAGAGTTTCCATAGGGCAATACTCGTATATTATCTCTATAAATATAAAGCCCGCCGAATTTATCTCCTTTTGCATTAATTCTGCTATAATTCTCTATATCTACTTTTGAACTTTTCAGGTCTCCTTGTAAATAAGCCAAATTTATTTTAAACTCACCACAATTTGTTTCTCTAAAATTATTTTCATTCCAGTTAACAATATGGTCGTAAGTTTTTTCTCCGTAAATTTTTATTACTCCTTTGAATTGTCCATACTTATCAAATGTGCCGTTAAAATGATGGTCTGCTAATTCAAATTCTTCTGGCGTAAAAAATTGTTCTTTGTCAATTAAATTGTAATATGAACCGTCGTCACCTCTGTAATCTCTAAAAGTAATATCAATTACAGGTTTTAGGTGATTGGGAGTCATTGTATTATGAAATCCAATGAGCATTTTTTCAATAGGAGTTGCCTCTTTATTTTCTTTATCTCCTTCTATATCAAACAATAATGTTTCATTTACAGGAGAAATATAAAAGAAAGTTCCACCTTTGTCTGTGGAAAGATCAAAATCTCCAACTAAATGTTTTTGTAATGATTGCGGATTGGTATTGAAACTTTGAATGGAATGTTTGATTTTATCATAATCTTCATCTGTAACCAATCCAATTTTCAATAGATTATCTAAAGATATTACTATTTCATTTTTGATATTTTCAATATCAGCATTGTCAGGTAAATTATCAAATTCTTTTACCGGAATAACTATATCTTCCAAATTAATTCCCGGCAATTCAAATAATTCCCAATTGATAAACGCAGTAACTATTTTATAATCTTTTTCTCTTAATTTTGCTTTGCTTATGATTAAAACCTGTTTGCCAATAGACGCTATTGCAAGTCGCCCGATTCCCTTTTCACCCATAATGGGTCTTATCGGTTTTGAATTATCTACAGGAGGCAGTGTGGTTTTTTTATTTGCAAACTTACTTTCTGTACCGATTGTCAACCAACGAGTTTCAAACTCGTCTTTAGTCATGCCAAGTCCGTCATCTCTCAAAACGATTAAATTGTCTTTCCGCAGAAAATCAATATCAAATTTATCCGCGTAAGCATCGTGAGCATTCTTTATAAGCTCATTTATTGCGGTAGGTATTCCGGCTATCTGCTGCCTTCCCAACAAATCCAATGCTCTTGCCCTTGTTTTAAATTGTGCCATTGGATGAGTTATTTATGATAGATAGACCTACTCTTTTTGCATATTCTGGCGGAACGGCATTGCCAATCATCTTAGCCGCCGCCCCAATACTATTGGTTTTGAAAACATAATTTTTTGGAAATGTTTGTAATGTAGCACCTTCTCTTAATGAAATTGCCCTATCTTCTTCGGGATGTCCAAAACGACCATTTGAAATACTGATAAATCTTGTAGTTATTGTTGGCGAAGGTCTATCCCACCACATTCTGCCATAAGTATCTTTAAACCCATCTTGCTTATTTTTATGACATTTTGGGGCTAATTCGGAATCTGCATAAGCCAAACGTGTACCACCATCTTTTTCGGTAAGTTTAAGCCTTTTAATGTTGATTCCTTCCAAACCAGCGGTAGTATGCATGAATACAGAGTTATCTTTGTGCCCTGCTTCTATTCTCGGGAATCCGTTTTTTTCGCCCAGAACATCTCTTACGGTTAATTTTTTACCTTGCTTTTTCTCAGGTTCCAGTTCCTTGTCTGTTACTCTATTTGCAATGAGCGTAAATCTTTGTCTGTGTTGAGGTACACCATATTCGCTAACTTCATGCACTTTAAAATGAACCTTATATTTGTTTTCGCCGTTTTCAAGCCATTTGATAAATTCTTCCAGTCCACTTTCCTCTTTTCTTCTTAAAACGCCCGGAACATTTTCTACAACAACATAGCCCGGATTAAAATATCGCACAAAACGATGAAACTCTTTCAGCAAATTTTTTCCTTTGTTTGCTCGGTCACCTTTTTCTTTTGTATAGATTATACTCCAATATTGGCAAGGGCTACAACCAATGAGCACTAAATTATCGTCGTTTTTCTTAATTGATAATTTTTCTTCTAATTCTTGTTCTTTCAAATCAAAAACATCGGCGTGAATAAATTCTGCCCCTTTTATATTTGCTTTATATGTTTCTTCGCAATTTTTGTCAAAGTCAATACCTGCAAGAATTTTTATTCCCGCCTGCTGCATTCCATAACTCATTCCACCTCCAGAACAAAAGAAATCAATTGCTTTATATTTAGATATATACGAACTCATTAAATCTAATTTAATTTTCTGCAAAACTACATGAAAATCTTAAGACTTGCAAGTGCTTGAAATGAAAAAAAGTTTTTCACAGAGAAAAGGTAGTAATTCTTTGCGTTGCAAAAATATTTTTGCCCTTCATTCGCATTTATTTAGATTCTTCCTTTAAATTTTTTCGCAAATGCCTATTTGGCGTGGTGAATTAGATGAAAATTCAGTTTGTCGGAATTTCCGACAAACTGCCGATGACGGCATCATGTCAAACTAATGAACTACACCATACAAAAAACGGTTAGCTATTTTTTTGATTTCGTTTGATTTTCGGGAAATTGTTTATAACTTTGCGCCCCCAATAGAGAAAGATATGAGAAGACCTAATTTACCCCCCCCATATATAACGCGCTCGTTATCAAGTAGTTATGGTAGTGAGAGGCTATATTTGGTTGGCGGAAGTGGTTTTATCGGAAAAAATTTAGCGGCGTATTTTTATGAAACGTATGACATCGCTATTTTTGATAAATTTATAGATGAAACGTATTTTTCTAACTATCCGGCAATAACGACCTATAAAATGGATTTGGCGGCAGGCGCCATTTCCGAGGAGTTGCCAACGCCGGATTATATCATCAATTTGGCAAGTATTGTGACCGCCGAGCGTGATATGTCGCTGTTTGATGAGATGATTTCTTCCAATTTGAAAGTGTTGTTGAATCTTTATCAACGATTTGGCGATGACAAGTGCTTGAAACTGTTTGTGCAATTTGGCAGTTCGGAAGAATATGGCTCGGAACACTCGCCCTTTGAAGAAACGCAGCGTGAAATTCCGACATCGCCTTATGCCTTAGTGAAACAACTGACGGGCAATACAGCCATTATGCTTTACCGCGATTTTGAATTTCCTGCCACAGTGGTCAGACCCGGGAATATCTTTGGTCCGATGCAGCCCGAAAGTAAATTTATACCTTATGTGATTTCGCAACTTAAACAAAATTTGCCGCTGAATGTCACGCCTTGCGAACAAAAGCGGGATACGTTGCATATAGACGATTTTGCTTGGGCACTTGGCGAATTGTTGCAAAATGCAGACAAATGCAAAGGCGAAATAGTCAATGTGAGTAGTGGCGAAAGCATTGTGTTGCGCGATATTATAGATTTCAGCAAGAAATATCTTCGTTCAACATCCGAAATACGTTATGGCGCGTTGCCTTACCGAGCGAATGAGGTGATGGATTTGAGGTGTTCGGTGGATAAACTTTCTGCTATAATTGGCAAGGATATAAAATTTGATATTTATATGCGATTGAAGCAATATATTGGTTGAATTTACGGATTATAAAAAAACAGAAGTATGAAAAAAACATTTGAAAGGAAGACGGTAATTACGATATTTGGAGCTATCATGGGGACACTCATTTTGGCGTGTTTGATAGGATTAGTAATAAATCCAACGGGAAGTCAGTTTGGGGTGGTTGACCGCATGAATCATATTTTTTCGGATTTTTTTGATCCTCTGATTTGGGCGGCGGATAGAGATCCATATATTGGTAAACCGACTGGTAGTGTCTATTTGCCTTTCTGTTATTTATTACTTTATCCATTTTCGTGTTTGGATGCTTATTCATCTATGTCAAGGGAAGACGCTTTTAATAGCCCTATTGGGGTGTTTTCATGTTTTATTTACTTATTTATCTCTTTGACTGTTTTGTATGTTTCTTTATATAAGTTAGGGCAAAGTAAACGAAGCACATTGTTCATTTTGGTGCTGTTGTTTTTTTCTTATATCAATTTATTTGCTGTAGAAAGAGCAAATTTAATCATTCTTGCAACCGGATTGGTAACAGCATTTCTATTTTTGTATGATTCTCCTAAAAAATCTGATCGCATTTTAGCACTTGTCTTTTTGTCAATAGCTGCTGTGTTAAAAATATATCCTGTCATAGTGGGGTTACTCTTGTTATTTGATAAGAAATATAAATCAATCACCTTTTGTGTACTGCTTGGACTTGCTTTGGCTTTCTTACCCTTTCTGTTTTTTCATCATGGTTTCTTTGAAAACATGGAACAATTAGTTGCTAATGTAAGCTCTTTTTCAGACAATACGAGCCAGTTTGGCTTGCTCAATGCGCTATCAGCGGTGCAACGATATGTAAATTTACCCGATATATTATCTGTTGTTTTAGAGTGTATTCAATTGTTGTTGCTTGCAGTGTCCATTATTATTTGTTTTTTTACGAAGGATAATTGGCTAAAGATAGCTCTCTTGATTATTTGTGTTATTGTGCTACCTGGGCTATCTGTCTTTTATTGTGGATTGTATTTCTTTCCCGTAATATTACTGTTTTTTAACAAACAGACTTACAATAGACTAGACATCGGCTGTGTTTTGTTGTTTTGTGTGTTTTTGAATCCTTTTCAATTGTTTTTTATCGGCGATCAGCCCAATCGAGTCGTTGCCAATATTGCCCTTTTGGCTATTTGGGGGTTATTATTATTTGATGGGGTAAAGGAGGTTATATTGAGCAAACTATTACATAAAATAAATAAATAAATAAAATGGCAAAATATTTAATAACAGGTGGATGTGGATTTATTGGCAGTAATTTGGCTGCCGAAGTGTTGAAACAGGGCGAAGAACTCTTTGTGTTGGACAATCTGTATCGTAGTGGTAGCGGAGATAATTTGGCTTGGTTGCGCACCAAAGGCAAATTCAAATATTATCCAGCGGATATTCGCAATGCGAATGATGTGGAAACAGTTATCAAAGAAGTGCAGCCGGATTACATCTTTCACTTGGCAGGTCAAGTCGCGATGACCACGTCTATTTCCAATCCGCGTATGGATTTTGAAATTAATAGCATGGGTACATTTAATCTGTGCGATTCTGTTCGCAAATATTCGCCACAATCGGTCATTCTCTATTCTTCGACCAATAAAGTGTATGGCGATTTTGAGTATTTGCATTTCAAGGAAGAGGTAATACGTTATGTGTGCGAGGAGTATCCTGATGGTTTTCCTGAATCTATCTCGCTGGATTTTCATTCGCCTTATGGCTGTTCCAAAGGCTGTGCTGACCAATATTTGTTGGATGCGCATAGAATTTATGGCTTAAAGACGATTGTTTTCCGCCATTCCACCATGTTTGGCACCAATCAACACGCCACGTTTGACCAGGGTTGGATCGGCTGGTTTTGCCAACAAGCCATTGACATAAAGTCCGGCACGTTGAAAGAGCCGTTTACCATTTCAGGCACGGGCAAACAGGTACGCGACGTGCTGCATGGCGATGATGTGGTGCAACTCTATTTCAAGGCAAAGGATGCGAAAGCGGCTTATGGGCAAGCCTTTAATATCGGCGGAGGCATTCCGAACAGCCTTTCTCTGTTGGAACTTTTTGCGATGCTGGAACAAAGTTTAGGCATAAAAATGGTTTACAAGCAGTTGCCGTGGCGCGAAAGTGACCAAAAAGTGTTTGTGGCAGATATTGCGAAGGCAAAACGCTTGATTGGCTGGGAGCCCAAAGTGTCAAAGGAAGCGGGCATCGCAAAAATGGTAAATTGGTTGCAATCTAAATAAAATCTAAATAAAAATATGGAACTTTCTATTGTTATTCCTGCCTATAAAGAGGCAGAAAATTTGGACATTATCCTCCCGAAAATCAAGGAGGCGGTCAAGGGTATTGACCACGAAATTATCATCATCGACACGATGGAAGCGATGGATAATACCGAAGCCGTATGCACGAAACACGCGGTGAAGTATTTTCATCGCGAAGGTGGCAACACGTATGGCGATGCCATACGGAGTGGCTTTCAAAAGGCAATAAAGGAGTATTTGCTGATAATGGATGCTGACGGTAGCCATTCGCCAGATGATTTTCATAAGATGTTCAAGGATTGTGCGGATTATGACCTGACCATTGGCTCGCGCTATGTGAAAGGCGGCAAAACGGATAATCCTGCGATTTTGATTTTCATGTCTCAAGTAGTCAATGTCTGTTATCGCATCATATTGGGCGTGAAAGTGAAAGATGTGTCCAACAGTTTCCGTGTGTATCGAGCAAAAGACATCCAAAAACTTCATTTGGAATGTAGCAACTTCGACCTTGTAGAAGAAATCCTAATCAAACTATCAATAAATAACAAGAATTACCGCATTCGAGAAGTGCCGATAAGTTTCAATAAACGGATGTATGGCGAGAGCAAGCGGGATTTGGTGAAGTTTGTCTTTTCTTATATCAACAGTTTGAGAAAGTTAATAAAAATTAAATATAGCAGCAAATGAAAAAAAATTGAAAGGAAATTGGCTGCCGTATCCATTATTATTTGTTTTTTCACGAAGGATAATTGGCTAAAGATAGCTCTCTTGATTATTTGTGTTATTGTGCTACCTGGGCTATCTGTCTTTTATTGTGGATTGTATTTCTTTCCCGTAATATTACTGTTTTTTAACAACAGACTTACAATAGACTAGACATCGGCTGTGTTTTGTTGTTTGGTGTGTTTTTGAATCCTTTTCAATTGGGAAACTACGGCTACAATATGGCCATTTCCAATCTTGCCCTTTTGACTATTTGGGGATTATTATTATTTGATGGGGTAAAAGAGGTAATATTAAGCAAATTATTACGTAAAAATAATTTAAAAAAAGCGTACCCTTGTCGTGTATATGCGACAAGAAGTCGCATAAACAATCGTTCAGCCTTTGTCTGAACCTATCATAATCATAGATAATCCGGGGCTAAACAAAAAGGTACTGACAGAACTATTGAATTTTTTCCAATTCATGCGTTTGTAAATCCCGAAATTTATATCTAATTTTGCGCCCCGAATAATTATACCAATTTAAAAAAGACGTAAATTCAACCAATAAATGCAACTTGCTTCATGGATATTCGCAATTCTTCTGTCAGTAGGGTTTTTGCTCTATCGGATGGGCTTATATTATCGTAACTCATTGACAATGAGCAATTTACCCCCCCACATTTTTACATTTATTCACATTTGGTGATTTAGCCAAACAACAACACATTTTTCAAAATCATCCAGCCAACAAAAAGTTTTGTTGGTCTTTTCGTGTGCGTGTATTTTCAGACATATTTAAATTAACTTAAAAATATATATCTTATGGACATTGAACAATTTATACAGGATTTTGCCTCTTGTTTTGAGGATACAGAGGCGAGCGAATTTCAGGCGACCACCGTGTTTAAGGATTTAGACGAGTGGGATTCGCTGACTACATTGGCTATTATTGGTATGTGCAACAAGAAATACAATACCAAAGTGACCGGAGTTGAGATACGAGAAGCCGCTACGGTTGCGGATGTGTTTAATTTAGTTTCTTCCAAAAATGCCTGAACTGTCTAATCCGTTTTCGTTGTCCGGCAAGACAATCTTAGTGACCGGTGCCTCTTCCGGTATTGGGAAAGCGATTGCTATTGAATGTGCCAAAATGGGTGGGGAACTGATTATTACAGGTAGAAATAAAGAACGGCTACAGGAAACTTTTCTTGCTTTGCAGGGTACGCATCACACACAAATAACGGCTGACCTTTCCAACGAGGCAGATTTGGAGGCATTGATTGATGCCTTGCCCCCATTGGATGGTTGTGTGAATAATGCCGGAATCAATCGTCCGTTGCTGACTCAATTTGTTGAGAAGAAAGATGTATTGGATGTTTTTGACATCAATGCTTTCGCTCCTTTTTTATTGGCACAAAAATTAGTACAGCATAAAAAACTGAAGAAAAAAGCGTCAATTGTTTTTACAAGTTCAATATCCGGCGTTTTTTGTTCTTCTGTAGGTGGCAGTTTGTATTCGGCTTCCAAAGGTGCTGTGAATGGCTATGTTAAAGGATTGTCACTTGATTTGGCTAATCGGGGTATTCGTGTCAATTGTGTGAATCCGGGTGTTATTCAAACAAATCTTTTTTCGGAAGGCACTATCACGCAAGAGCAATTAGACGAAGAAATAAAGCGTTATCCGCTGAAACGGTTTGGAAAACCGGAAGAGGTCGCCTACGCTGTTATCTACCTCTTATCGGACGCTACGGAATGGATGACCGGCTCCAATTTAGTGATTGACGGCGGATTTACCTTACTTTAAAACAGTTTTCACATGGCATACATCAAAGCAATATCCTATTACCTCCCTGAAATAGTCCTTACGAACGAGCAATTGGTGGAGGAATTTCCCGAATGGACGGTAAAAAAAGTGGCGGGGAAAGTCGGTGTGAACCAGCGTCACATCGCCGGAAATGATGAATGTGCATCGGATATGGCAATGAAGGCAGCACACCAACTTTTTTCGGAGCACAATGTAGATAAATCGACCATTGATTATCTTCTGTTTTGCACCCAAAGTCCCGATTACATTTTACCGACTTCCGCTTGTATCATTCAGGACAAATTGGAATTAAGTACTTCTTGCGGAGCATTGGATTTTAATTTGGGTTGTTCGGGCTACATTTATGGACTCTCCTTAGCGAAAGGATTGATTGCTGGAGGTATTGCCAAAAACGTATTGTTGCTTACCGCGGAAACCTATACCAAGCATATTCATCCCGCAGACAAAGGGAATCGGACTATATTTGGAGATGCAGCCACAGCCACATTGGTTTCAACCGAGGGTTTTGCGGCAATAGCGGATTTTAGTTTGGGAACGGATGGCAGTGGCTTTGATAAACTGATTGTCAAAACACGAGGTTGCAGAAATCCGCAGATTGCCAATGATTTATCAGATTATCTGTATATGGATGGACCCGAAATTTTCAATTTTACGTTGGACAGAGTGCCTTCATTAGTGAAAGCGGTGCTTGTCAAAAATGATATACTGCAAGAAGATGTGGATTTGTTTATTTTTCATCAGGCAAATCAATATATGCTTGATTTTCTGAAGGATACGCTAAATATTGACGACGAAAAATTTTACGGCTATCTGTCGGAAGTAGGGAATACGATTTCGTCCACTATCCCTTTGGCTATGTATTTTGCCAACAAAGAAGGAGTGCTTTCGGGCAATGTTGTGATTGCCGGATTTGGTGTAGGATATTCTTGGGGAGGATGTCTATTAAAAATTGAGAAATGTAGAAATTAATAATTCCTAAATTCCTACATTTCTAAATTCCTACATTAACAAAGATAGCAAGGAATTAGCCCTTTGGGCAAATGTAAAAATTAATTACTACATTCCTACATTTCTTAATTCCTACATTAAAATAGCCGTAAGGCAATTACAATTTAAATTGATTTGATATGAGCTTTGTTTCTCTTGATTTCGCTTTGTTTATGCCGCTCGTTTTTGCCATTTATTGGCTTTTGAACAAAAATGTGCGCGTTCAGAATATCTTTCTGCTCGCTGTAAGTTATTTTTTCTACGGTTGGTGGAGTTGGAAGTATTTATCAATTGTCTTGTTTTGCTCGATTGTCAATTATGTCGCTGGCTTACTGATGATGAAAGAAGACCGACACTTGGCACGAAAGGCAATTCTCATTGTCTGCTGTGTTTTGTCGCTGGGTGTATTAGGTATCTTCAAGTATTATGACTTTTTTGTAACGTCTTTTGTGGAAGCATTTTCTTTCTTTGGTGTTCCTTTACGTGCTGCCACTTTAAATTTGATTTTGCCGATTGGCATCAGTTTTTATACCTTTCATACGTTAAGTTACACGATAGAGGTTTATCGTCGAAAACTTGAGCCGACGCGTGATGTGGTGTCGTTTTTTCTTTTTGTAAACATCTTCCCCTTGGCAATGGCCGGTCCTATTGAAAGAGCCACTAATTTGCTGCCGCAAATCTACAAACGCCGAACTTTTGATTATGCTTTGGCGGTCGATGGGTCGCGGCAAATTCTGTGGGGTTTGTTTAAGAAAATGGTTATCGCCGATAATTGTGCTCCCATAGTGAACGATATTTTTGGTAATATCGCTGGCTATTCGGGCAGCACCTTGGTTTTGGGTACTGTTTTCTTTGCCTTTCAACTGTATTGTGACTTTTCGGGTTATTCCGATATGGCATTGGGTATTGGTAAATTGTTAGGGTTCAAATTCTTGCAAAATTTTAACTATCCTTATTTTGCCACTTCTTTTTCCGATTATTGGAAACGCAATCATATTTCTATGACACAATGGTTTATGGATTACGTATATTATCCGCTTGTTGGCAAAAGTGATAAATTGAGTTATTGGAATCTTTGCATGATTATTACCTTTCTGTTAAGTGGTTTGTGGCATGGTGCGGCATGGACATTTGTCTTATGGGGACTATATCAAGGTATATTTATTGTCATCTCCATGAATTGCACAAAAAGCAGAAAGCGGTTTGAAAAGAAATACCATCTGAAAGACCGTTTAGCATGGAATTTCGTGAAAATGGCATTTACTTTCGCTTTGGTCTGCTTCGGGCTGGTATTGTTTAGGGCTGAAAATATAACTCATGCGTGGGAGTATATTTCGGGGATATTTTCTTCTTCTTTTTTCATTTACTCTCATGTTACCAACAGCAGACTCACCCTTTTGCTCATTGGCGTCTTCATGTTGGTAGAATGGTTTAATAGACACAAACAGCACGGATTACAGATTGATAATGTGAAATATCCCATATTACGGTGGATTTTCTACTGCGCCCTTATTATTGCAATTATTGAGTTTTCGGCAGAAAATTCACAAGAATTTATTTATTTTCAATTCTAAAATCATGAAAAAATTCATTGTTAAAATATCACTGCTTTTATTCTTACTGTTATTGTTGTGTTTTTCAGGGCTTTTCCTGCCGCCGACCCCCCACGCATCACAATCACTCCTTTTTGGAGAGCTACAAAAGGATTCTTTATTGAGGTATGTAGAATCTCCAAGAATCATTTTTGTGGGAGGTTCAAATCTTAGCTTTGGGCTAAATTCTCAAATAATACGCGATTCCCTCCATTTAAATCCTATCAATACGGCTATTCACGCTGCTCTTGGAGTGAAATACATGATGGATAATACCATTCAATATATTCAAAAGGGGGATATTGTGGTGCTTGCATCTGAATATACTGCATTTTATCGGGAATATGATGAAGCATCCGATGAATTATTAAGAATCGTAGTGGATGTAAATCGGTCTAATATTAAATTGTTGAGCACCAAACAGCTTTTAAATTGTCTGCCACATATACCTAAATTTTCACTATCAAAATTCAATCCAATTAAATACGTTGTATTAACTGATCTTTCTTTTGGTGTTTATGGAGTACATTCATTTAATCAATATGGGGATGCTTACAAACATTGGGGACTTAATAGAAACAAAATTATTCCAATGGCTTCACTTAATAATGCTAAGTTAAACACGGAAGTAATACAAGGAATAAAAAAGTTTCAATCGGAGGTTTCTGCCAAAGGTGCTACTTTACTGGTATCTTTCCCTGTTATGCAAGATATTTCATTTAAAAAGTCGTCAGAAGCCATAAAGAAGATTGAAGCGCAATACATTAAAAATGGATTCACAATTTTAGGAACACCTGAAAGGTACATGGTTCCGGATTCGTTATTGTTTGATAACACCGGCCATTCAACCAAAGAGGGTGCCGATTATCGCACACAATTACTTATTGAGGATTTGAAAAGTGTTTTAACCCACATTGCGCACTATCCAGAATAAAGTCGTTGTAATTCAGTTAGTTGAATTTTTTCAAAAACCTGTCTGGTGTACTACAAATTTTTTCGTTTGGAATGGATATGGGCGGTGTCTTAGTTTGTACTCTTCTTGGCTTTGTTCGTTAATTATCTCATTATCTTTCACTTGCCACCCACGAAGGTGCGCTCTTACAAGCGCGCCAACAAAGCGATTATAAATCCTATCCCGTATCCAAACAACTGCACAAAAGAAGTGGCAATGGAGAGGCAACCGACTGCTAAACTCTTGTTTTTGATGGATGCGTCTATTCCTACCAATATACAGAACACTCCCAGTGGAATCAATGCGTAAACACACCATAAACTGCTAACAAGCAAAAATAGGGTACCTACTACAAATGCTGTTGGCAAAAAGTGAATTACCCGCAACGAGGAAGGATGTCTTTTATATAAATCTATGCGTGCCGCACCGAAACGAAATACTTGCCGGAAAAATTTTAGCATATTTGTTCGTCGTTTGTGATAAACAAAGGCCTCAGGAAACAATCTAACGGTGTAGCCTTGCTGAAAGATGCGAATACTGAAATCAATATCTTCGCCACAGAGCATATTCGAAAATCCACCTAAATCTGCGTACACCTCTTTTTTTATACCCATATTAAAGCTACGCGGATGAAATTTTTCCATTTGTTTTTTTCCGCCGCGAATACCACCGGTAGTAAAAAAAGAGGTCATCGCATAGTTTACCGCTTTTTGTATATGGCTGAATGAAGGGCTGGCAGCGTCGGGTCCTCCGAAAGCGTCGCATGGATTTGTACGCAATTCCTGTTCTATGGCTTCAAAATAGTGAGGAGGAATAATACAATCCGAATCTAAAATGACGAGATAATCGCCCTTACTTTTCTCTGCACCATAGTTTCGACTGGCGCTGATACCTGTATTGGACCTTGCATAGTAGTGAAGGTCTAATTTGCTGCTGTAACGCTCTACCACCGCATCGCATGTTCGCGCAGAGACATCTTCCACAATCACCACTTCAAACGGGACGTTTCCCTCTTGTCGTGTCAGGCTCTCTAACAATTCCTCCACCTCATCCGGGCGGTTATATACAGGGACAATAATTGAATAAAACATCGGAATATATATTACGAAAACAGGGCAAAGTTACGAAATAATTTATACATTTTCAGTCCGGTTGTTTTTATCTCTTGCGGATAAGCAAGAATTAAGGTTTCGTAGTCGCCAAAGATACCTACGGGTGCTGTCAAATCAGGGAGTTGTGCGGTTACCGTTTCACGGCGTGTCGGGCACTAATGAAGCAACTTGCTGCGGATGGTTACAGGATGACAAGATAATCAGCAAAACTCCTAAAATTGCTAATTTATAATACATCGTTATTAATTTGTACTGGATATAATTTTATTCATATCTTCCCATGTTTTAGATTCGTTCTTGAAATATTTTTGTAGGTTCATTCGACAAATTTTATTATAAATTCTTAAGTAAAAAAAGAAGGCTTTTGCTATAGGCTTTTTTGAAAAGATGTGTATCGAGTGTGAATTTGTATAAAAATACAATTTATATTTATTCGCAATATATTGAAGTGTCTTTATTGAATAAAATGATATATGTTGTCCGGTACTTGGAACATAATACCACCAATCATTTATTTTTGGATTATTTGCAGGTATAATTTCAGTTGAAAAATATAAAACATCCGTAATGTTTATTAATTTTTCAATTTCTTCCATTGGATTTACAAAATGTTCAAAATTCTCAAATGAAGTTATCAAGTTATATTTCTGTTCTAAGCTTCCTTCAAAACCATTTGCAAATAAATTTTCTGCATATTTATCATAATGTTCAAAATTAAAACCATAATCACGCATTATACGCGTCAAAACACCATGACCGCCACCAAAATCTAAACATAGTGTATTTTCAATAAATTTCATTAAAAATAACAAATCTGCTGAATTTGACAAGTTACGGAAGATACATCCAGTATCAGCTGCTGCAATAGCATTTGAATATGATTCATCGACCCAATAGGGATGTTCTGTCTGAATAAATCCACACGTTGGACATATATGGTATGTAATATTATATTTATTGAGTATTAACCCGTTATCATGAAAATTCATATCAGAGTTACAGATTTTACAGGTTGTTGTGTTGTGTTGTGTTGTGTTGTGTTGTGTTGTCTGTTTCATTTTACACCATTTTTTCTGTTTATAAATTTTTACAATATTTTTTCGAAAGTGTTCACTTATACCCTGTATTCTTCGCCTACAGGCAAAAAACTTTTCGACTCAATTGTATAACCAATTTTTTTGCAAAGCTACGTGAAAATTGTGAGATTTCCAAATGTGCATGGAATGAAAAATAGTTTTTTACAGCGGAAAGGGTAAACTATAATTTTTCCATTTCATTTGTTATAACATTTATAACATCTAATCCTTTTATTATTTCATACTCTTCATCTCCATTTAATAATGATAACGAAGAATCCTTAGCCCTGCTTTCTCTGAATTTACTTAAATTATACGCCTTATCAACAGGTTTTTCTTTTATTGTTTCATTTAGTAAGTCCTTTCTGACATAATAAGCATTATTTCCAGCCAAATTACAACCAATTAGCCCATACCCTTTATTATTAGCAATATAGGTTAATGCTGCCAATGAAGCACCATAATATAAGTTACTATAATGTTTATCGGTTCTAAAAAAGTTTTTATCATAAGGAACACTTATTGCCCTGTCTTTGCCAAACACGGCATTATATTCCATAATGATTATTGCTGGGTTTAATTCGTGTAAATCCAGTTCTGCCAAAATATGCGCGTCATTACCATCAAGGTCTATATGTAATAGACCAATATCTTTGAATCCAGTCTCAGCCAAAAGTTCGTTTATGTTTTCTTTGGTGATAAAAACGGCCTTGCTTTTCAATGAATATTTCCAGAACCAATTCTGATTTCTTAATCTTGCCATGTTTTCTTCGGAACCATCCATCACAACCCCTTTCCAATTATTATTCATCATCAAAAATCTTGTATTTGATTCAGAATAATCTTCAACACCAAATTCAATAAAAACCTCATTTTCAATCTTTATGTTTTTGATGAGATATTGTATCAGACCATCATCACCCCACTGACTAAAAATTTTAAATTCATAATCATTGAAATTAATTGCACACAAGGGAGGTAATAATCGTTGTTGTTTTGACAATAATGCCCCAAGTGCCAATAATTCTGTTTCGTCATTTTTTATGCAATTGCCAATCAAGTTTGCAAATTTCCGTACGATATTTTTCAAAAATGTCATCATTATACTCCTTTAGTCTTATTTATATGTCAATTTGTTAATCATGGATACTATCAATTTAAATGAACGTGTTACGCACCACTTGTCCATTAAAAAAGCCACACCAAGGCAAAACCTTGATATGGCTGATGTTATTTTATTAATAAATAGTTTTATTGTGTATTTGTAACTACTTGATAACAAGTATGTTAAACAACATGGGGGGGTAAATTGCTTATTACAAGCGAGTTACGTAAAATGGGAAACATCTGACAGAACACAAGCCCTATGGATAGAAGAATTGCGAATGTCCATAAAATAAATTGCATTTTCTCTTTTTTAGGTTAATTATTCGGGGTGCAAAATTAGATGTAAATTACGGGATTTCCAAACGTCCACAATGAAAACAAATGAAAAACTGTTTTTCCACATCTTACAGCACTTCACCTTTGTGATATGATTCGTACAGATAAGATGGATTTTCGTAATACAAACTACTATTAAAATCTTCTATCTTCCTGGATATCCATGAATTATACACTTCTACCAAAGCATCTATCGGCCTTTGATTTTGAGCGTTACAGACATCAACAATAAGCCGTTTATAAACTTTCCCTATATCCCAATGGGTAGGAATCTGATATTGAGTGGCAGCGATATTATCAAAATAACCATCCTCAATGTGACATTCCTGTATCAAATCATCTGTCAATTTGTCTATATTCTCGCAATGGTAAACATCGGCAAGCTCATAAAGATGTTGTAATTTTACTTTCCCTATCGCATTGACGACCACGTTTCGATGATTCTTTGTCTTTCTGCTGATATATTCTACCAAACTACAAACAAAAAACAAATCGTTATACTCTTTTTTTTCCCTACCTGTCATCTTGTAAACTCTTCACTCTGAATAAATAGTAAACAGCTAAGCGATCTCAGGGTGCAAAAATTCATTTGATGAGTTGGATGCTTGAACTTTGCCAAAACCCAAAATTGTTCTCTGGTAAGGATACCATTCACATAATCAGAAATATAATTATAGACTTGGTCATTCGCCATAGCTCCTATAACAATGTCATAAGTATGTGCCATGCCCCTACGACAGTCAACGATGAAGTCCAACCATTCCTCAGTCATTTCTGTGAAATGAAGGATATTTAATTCGCAATTTGACACAAAATCATAAGTGCTAATAATCGGCGTATCATATCGTTTTGCCCAACGGGCAGCCTGTTCGTATAATTCTGTACAATAAAATCCGATGCCAAAATCTTTAGCATATCTACCCTCTCTAATTTCAGGCTGCTCTATGGCACAATACCCACCATGATATACAATCATACTTATCTCAACTTTTAGGATACCTTTTTGCGTTTGCGTGCATACCTGATAATGCCATAGACAACGAAACCGAAAATCGTTCCGTAAAGGAGGAATATGCAACTGAGGGATACTTTTTCGCTCTTATTGACGGTGTCAGGGTCAAATAAAAATTTTATTTTGTGCTCACCAGCAGGAACATTGAGTGCCCGCAACGTGTAATTCGCTCTAAAATGCTCCACCGACTGTTCGTCAATAGTGACTTTCCACCCATAAGGGTAGTATATTTCCGAAAAAACAATCGTCCCTGCTTGGGAGGCTGAAGATTCATATTCCACTGATTTTGGTGTATAAGAAGTCAGTTTTACCCGTGCATCGGGATTGGGGACAAGAGGTTGTGCAAAATCGGCGAATTTAGCGTCAATAACAGCCGTGTGCTTGAGGTCAATGATATCAAGCGCGTCAATTTCCTCGTTGGGCGTTTGGACGATAAGTAGGGAATCTATAAACCAAGCATTCCCCATCGCATCGGGATTCGGTAGTGGTGTCGGCTTATTTTTATTCTCGGGAGTATTGCCAGGCACTATGATGTACTTCGGATTCAACATATTGATAACCTTCCAATTCATCGGGGCAATATATCTATCTATGAGGTCCTGATAGCGACGGAGTTTGGCGGCATTATAACCACCGATGGATTTGAGATAATAAGAGGTACGCGACTCGTTGAAAGTATTGGTCGTCAAGTTTAAGACTCTAAAATGAGGGTCTTTGTCTTGCAAAATGGACTTCTCGTAGGGCTGCATATCAAAATTGGACGAGAGTTGTTTGGGCGTAACAAAAGAGTCATTGTTGAAGAATCTCTTATCTACTCCCCACATATCAAAGAGGAGCAGCAAGGTAAGAGCTGTCGAAAAATAGGCGAATTTCATTTTTTCCTGCACAAAGTACCACAAGATACCGGCTCCCAAGACGATAAAAATGAGAGAACGAAAGGCATCGGTTCGTAGCATCGAAGCCCGTTCATCAACGATAGCTGCTCCCAGCCAATTCGGTAATTGCGAAAAAGCTGCCGCATCTCCGGGCGACTGGAAGCTGAAAAAGGTAGCTCCAAATAAGGCAAAAAACAAGCAAATACCTCCTATAATATAGGTGGACAACTTGATTTTATCCAAAATTTCTTTCTTGCTAATAGGAATGGAGAAAGAAGATTTATCAAAGATGGCTTTAATACCCAGAAAACCCAATAAAGGGATTGTAATTTCCGCCACAACAAGAATAGAGGAAACGGCTCTAAACTTATTATACATAGGGAAATAGTTGAAAAACAACTCCGTCAGGGGCATAAAATTCTTCCCCCAAGATAAGAACACCGAAAAAAGGGTGGCAATCAAAATCGCCCATTTATATGGTCCTTTGACAAGGTATAGCCCCAGCACAAAGAGGAACATGACAATCGCACCTGCATATACAGGACCGGAAGTGAAGGGTTGAGTACCCCAATAAGTCGGTGCAGATTTACAAAATTCTTCCGCACTTTTCACCGGTACACCATTTTTGATTAAGGCATCGTAAACTTTCGAGTTCTTTCCCACATCATAGTTCGAGGAACCACCCATGTAGTTCGGAATGAGCAATGTCATCGTTTCGTCAATGCCATAGCTCCATTGGGTAGCATAATCCAAATCTAATCCATCAGTTTTATTCTGACTGTCATCACTTTTAACTAATTCGGAATGTCCACCGCGCATGGTCTCTTTCACAAATTCCTGATTGACTTGCACCGTTGTGTAGCGGGTGCCCAGACCGACTGTCACGGCAAGTGAAAATAATACCAAAGATATGACAAAGTCTTTTATCGTCCTTGCTTTTATGTGTATGTATAACTCTGCAAAGACGAGTATGCCGATGAACATAAACAAGTAATATGCCATTTGTGGGTGGACGGTAATGCCGAGGGCTGAGCCAATTAAGGTAGGGATAAGTCCCCAGTATCGTTTATCGAAAATAAGGCGCATTCCCCCTATGACAAAGGCCATATACTCTAAAGCCATCACTTTCCAGAGATGACCGGCCTCTATGATGATAAAAAAGTAAGACGAAAAAGTGATGGCAATGGAACCGGCAATACAGAGCCACACATTCACTTTAAAAGAGCGCAGTAGAACAAAAAAACCAAATAAATAAAGAAATATCAATACAAAGTACCCAGACATACCGAAGCTAAGTAACCTCGATAGAGGCCCTAAATAGGTATCAGACGGGATATGCCCCCCCATCTGATACCTTGGCATCCCGCAGAACATGGAACCTGTCCAAAGCGTGTGCTCGCCGGTTTCTTCGTGGTAAACACCAGCTTCACGCCCCATCCCTTTCCCACTTTCAATATCCCCTGCATTAAGTACTTTCCCCTGTAAAGCAGGATAGGTATAGACAAGACCTATCAGAATAAAAACAGCGAGGGCAACAAGATATGGAGTTAATTTCCTTAACAGTTCTTTATTTATGGGATGATTCATGTGAAATTATCCTTCTTTTGTTAATATAACTAATAAATCTATATATTAGTAAAACTTATACCTCATATCTTTAATTTCAGCACTTTCCAAAATGGCTGCACTTGATTGGTACATAGCGCGATATATATGATTTTGTCGGGTGGAGGCTTTGACACTCTCTTTCGTGTCAGGTGTAATATCCTCCACTTCTTTATTATTTACAACCACTATATAGACACCCTGATTGCCGTCAATCGGCTCGGAGATTTTTCCCGTTTCCAAGAGTGTGGCTACTGCAATCACTTTCGGTTCAATGCCCGCTCCCGGTATCTGAAACGAATTGAAGGATATCGAGGGGGCTTCTTTAACATTTAAGTCCATTTTCTGACCTATAGACAAAAGGCTTTGGCTACCCTCTACTGCTGCTGCTAATTCCTTTTTCAGGATGTCGCCCTTTTTACGGCGTATCAACTCTTGTTTTACTGAACTTGCCACTTTTTTTAGGGGTGAAATACCCTCCTCGTTAATCTCCGTGAGCACGGCAATGATAAATTTGTCATCGGTGTCAAAAATGGCGGCTCCGTCGTTGTTCAAAACCACTGCATTTTCTCCATTTGACAGATATATTTGTCGCACTAATTCCCGTGCATCGGAGATATTGGCAACGCTTTTATCATTTTTGCTAACCGTCGCATACCGTTTGGTAAGTCCTGTTTCTTCTACTTGCTTGTCAAATTCTTCCAGTGTCGTCACATTTGCAAAAACAGTGGCTTTGTTATACTCCCTATTGATGGTGGTTTGAGAGGGAAGTATCTCTTTTTCTATCGTGGCAACTTGCATTTTTTGCACCAACGGCGACCGTTCGCGGACTTGGATAATGTGCGCACCAAACTGACTCACAGCCACTTTAATTTCGTTCTTTCCAGCGAAAAAGGCTGTATCACTAAACGGCTGTACCATTGTTTTAGGACCAAACCACCCTAAATCGCCACCATTCACAGCGGATGCCTGGTCGGTAGAATATTGCTTTACAAAAGCTTCAAAATCAGCACCCTTCTTTAGTAGTCCTGCCAAACTATCCGCCAATGTCTTTGCTGCCGCATAGTTGTTATTTTCCGGTGCAATTAAGATATGGCGTGCTCTCACAGAATCCGGTAACATCTTGACGGATGCGACTTTACTTATTTTGTAGAAATTATTTTCTATGTATGGACCAAATACACTCTCGTCGCTTTTTGTATCCTTAGCGGCCTTAAATAGGAAGTCGGCCAATGTGTCGTTGGTAATTTCCTCTTTTTTGAGGTAGCTTGCGTTGAATTTTGTGTCCGAAGAGAGGTTCACAAATTCCATCGCATTGTCGGTCGTTGCAAACTCGGCTTTCAAATTTTCTATCCATGTCCGTGCATCAGCATGGTCTTCTTCAGACGGATTCACGTCAAAATAAACGTAAGCAATACGCCTTGATTCAGTCTGTTTGAATAGGTTTTGGTGCGTTTTGTAATAGTCTTTAAGCTCACTATTGCTCACTTCAACTTGTGCATCATCAATAGCAGAATAATTCTTTATGATATAACTGATATCGACTTTTTCAGCTTCGCCTTGTGCACTCCGCTCCACCTCTGCATCCGTTACATACAGTGCTTTTTGGATGATATTACTATATTTATTTTGCTTGCGAGAGAACAACAATTGCTTCTCTGTACTCAGCCACCGCACCTTCTGTGGGTCACTGTTCGGCAACGACATCAGGTATTTTATATAGTCCCTAAGTTGGTCCGGCTCAACTTGCCCGAACAACTGCCTGACAAGCGTTAAGTCGTTGCCAAAGAGCATATCATACAATTCATCACCTGAAACGCGGATGCCAAGTTCTTCAAATTCGCGTTCCCACACGATGTTGTTCACTAATTCCTGCCACGTCGTTTCGCGAATGGACTGTTGATGTTCGTCATTGATGATGGAGGTGTTGTTCACCACTTTAAAAAGGTTTTCGTTGCTGGCGAGCAATTTCTGATAGTCAATAATGGAAATGTCCTCTCCCGCAATTTCGCCTACTTGATTTCTGGATGAACCGAAAATTGCCGAGCCGGAACTAAGTGCATCACTCACAACGAAGGCTATAAGCGCTAATCCAATAACAATAGTAACTAAGATGCCTGCACGATTTCTGATAGTTTGTAAAGTTGCCATATAAAGTAATAATTTAATGTTTATAAATATATTAATACGCTAATTTAGTGAGACTTAATTCGTTCACTTCTCTTTTTTCCAACATTCTGTTTAACACGGTAATCCGTATATCCATTTTTTAGCGGGTGCGAAGATAATGAAAGACTATTGCTTTTGCAAATAATATTTCTTTTTTGCTTCCCCTTTACTTTTTTGCTTTCGCACGGTGTGTGGCTTTTACCGTAGTAGTTTTCTTTGTGCTTGCCGGTTTTTTATTGCTCGCTGTCGCTTTTGTACCAGTTGCTTTTGTAGTGCTTGCCGTTTTTTTATTGCCCGCTGTCGCCTTTGCTGCCTTTGTACCCGCCCCTTTCTTAGGATTTTTCATCCCAGCATCGGCTACGATTTTCTGCGCATTCTCGAATGTCAATTCCTTTGCATCAACCGTTTTAGGAATTTTGTAGTTGACTTTTTCGTAGGTAATATAAGGACCAAATCGACCATTTAGTACTTGCATACCGTTATCAAATTCCTTGATGTACTTACTTTTATCCGCTTCCCGTTTTTCTCCAATGCGCTCTATGGCGGTCTCTAAATCAATAGTTTGCGGATCGTCAACGCCTTTTTTCAGGGAAACAAATTTATTGTCGTGCCGGATGTAAGGACCAAAACGACCGATGCCGACAACCACCTCTTTGTCTTCAAAAGGACCGAGTTTACGAGGGAATTTGAATAATTCCATCACTTCTTCCAAGCTGACAGTTTCCATCAGCTGGTCTTTGTGCAATCCAGCATAGCGGACTGTTTCCCCTTCACCGATTTGCGCCATCGGCCCATAGCGACCAATCCGAACGATGACATTTTCACCAGTCACAGGGTCTTTGCCGATTTCTCGTTCACCACTAGTGCGCCCCGATACTTCCAATGTGGTCTCTACATTTTTGTGGAAAGGCATATAGAATGTATCTATCATTTTCTGCCACTCTATATCTCCGCTGGCAATATCGTCAAAGTTTTCTTCTGCTTTTGCCGTGAAATTATAGTCCATAATCTTGGGAAAATGCTCGTCCAAAAAGTCGGTGACAATAATACCTATATTAGAAGGGAATAATTTCTTTTTCTCTGCACCGACGGTCTTTTTGGCAAAGGCAGATTTTATCGTTTCACCTTGTAGAATGATGTCCTCAAACTCTTTTTCAGTGCCGTCACGGGATTCTCGGGCGATATATTCTCTTTTTTGGATGGTCGTAATCGTAGGTGCATACGTCGAAGGGCGACCAATCCCTAAGGCTTCCATCTTTTTCACCAAACTTGCCTCCGTATAGCGGGGAGGGTGCATGGTGTATTGCTCTGTGGCACGAATTGTCTTGCGTAACAGAATATCACCCTTTTTGATGGGAGGCAACAAATTGGAGTGTTCATCATCCGTTTCATCGTCCCTATCTTCCATATACACCCTCAGGAAACCATCGAAAAGGATGACTTCCCCGGTGGCACTAAAAGTGGTTTTGGATTTTGAGACATTGATGGTAATTTCTGTTCTTTCCAATTCAGCATCAGCCATTTGCGAGGCTAATGTCCTTTTATAAATCAATTCGTATAAGGACTGTTCGTTTTTGTCCCCTTTGATGTTAGGGATTCCCATATCGGTGGGCCGAATTGCCTCGTGAGCTTCCTGTGCTCCCTTTGTGTGGGTGGTGAACTGACGAGAATGGGAATATTTTTCGCCCAAGGTGTCGCATATCACTTTCTTAGAAGCTTTGATTGCCGTATCCGACAAGTTCACCGAGTCCGTTCTCATGTAGGTGATATGTCCGTTTTCATACAATTTCTGGGCAACGCTCATCGTTTGGGATACGGAGAGACCCAACTTCCGAGAGGCTTCCTGCTGGATGGTAGAAGTGGTAAAGGGAGGTGAAGGCTTGCGAATTGCCGGTTTCGTTTCTACGTCTGCGACCGAAAAGGTGGAATTTTTGCTGTCGGTTAGAAATTTCATGACTTCCTCTCGTTGTTCAAAGCGTGTATTCGTTTCGGCTTTCAGGTCGGCGTGTTCTTTTTCTGTTTCAAAAAATCCGCTTACCTTATAATATTTCTGAGAATCGAAAGCGTTGATTTCGCGTTCCCGTTCAACGATTAATTTTACGGCGACCGATTGCACGCGACCGGCTGAGAGTGCCGGTTTCACCTTTTTCCACAAAACGGGGGAAAGCTCAAATCCCACCAATCGGTCTAACACCCTTCGCGCTTGTTGGGCGTTCACTAAGGAATAATTAATGTCGCGTGGGGTTTTGATAGCATTTAATATCGCATCTTTGGTGATTTCATGGAAAACTATCCTTTTTGTGTGGGCTTTATCCAAGCCTAACACCTCAAACAAGTGCCACGCAATGGCTTCTCCTTCGCGGTCCTCATCAGATGCCAACCATACGGTTGAGGCTTGCTTGGCTAATGCTTTCAACTCTCTGACGACGGTCTGTTTATCAGCGGAAACAATATAATGGGGGGCATAATTATGCTCTAAATCAATACCTATACCTTTCTTGTCGAGGTCGCGTATATGTCCGAAACTGGACTTGACGATGTATTCTTTCCCCAAAAAACGCTATATTGTCTTTGCTTTTGCCGGTGACTCAACGATAACAAGATTTTCAATCATACTACTTTTATTATTTAACAATTTCTCTCCCAAAAGGCTACAATGTAACAAATTAACAAACGAAGGTGCAAACGTACAAAAAAATATTTGAATGGAGCAAATATAGTTAATTATTTTTTTCGCAAAAAATCCCCCTCTAAAATCAGCCCTTCACAAAAAATAATTGGTATAGACGCTTGGTCTGAGTGCCCTATTTTTATTTTCACACGCTTGGAAATCTCGCAATTTTCATGTAGTTTTGTCACCGGAAATTTACATCGGGACTACATTTGAAAATCTGAAATAAAATGGAATTAGTAGCAAATCTCAAACCGGAGGAAACTCTTTTAATATCCTGCATGGTATGTGCTTTTATTTATTTTTGCAGTGCCATATATAGGTGTTTTGTTTTTTGTTTGAACGACAAGAACGTCAATAGAAACACCCAAGATGGGGTCTCTGTTATTATAACCGTCAATGACAAAGCGGGAATTATCAAAGAAAACTTGGAATATTTTTTGGATCAGGATTATCCAAACTATGAGGTGATTATTGTGGACGAATGTTCGGAAGACGACACTCAGGACGTGCTCACAGATATGCAAAGGAAGTATCCCCATCTGAAAACGACACGCATTTTTCCGGGTGCTATCTTTCGGAGTACAAAAAAGTTGGCCATCAATCTCGGTGTGGTCGCAGCTCAATATGACATCATTCTGTTCTCGGAAATAACCTGCCGACCGGCAACTCGCAACTGGATAAAGACAATGGCCGGTTATTTTACAGGCAAAACGGTAGCTGTCATTGGCTATGCTAACTATGCAACCTTGAGGGGATTAGATTTTCCACGTATGTTCCGCTTTATGCATTATATAGAGACATTCTTCTTAGTACGGGCAAAATGTTATGTTGCAGGGGAAGGATTTAACATGGGCTTCCGCAAACAGCACTTCTTAGCCGATAATATTTTTTCGAACAACGCCCAAACGTACTCTGGGTATGACAGCAAAATTGTGAAGGCAATATCCAAACACGGTAGCGTGAGGGTCGTTCGGGATACGGAGGGTAACATTCAAATAGGCGACTTTGCCCGACAGGTATGGACAGATGGGATGGCTTACTATTATCATGATAAAAGGGCTTGGACGTTCCTTCCTTTCTTCTTTGCCAATTGGCAGCGAATAGTTCGTTGGGCGGTCTATGTTCTGAGTTTGTATATGCTTAGCAATGAGTTATTTGTGCCTTACAACGTGGCTATCATCGGCTTCACATTCATAACAAACGTGATTGTGATGAACATTTCAAGGAAGCATATCAAGCAGACCTCTCTTATTTTCACGTCGCTATTTTTCTGTCTGTTAGGATTTATTCCTCGCTGGTATTACAGTTTTCATTCGGTGCTAACGCATAAAAAATGGAGATAAAAACGGGCATCATCGGTTTCCTTTTGTTGTGTCTGCATGGTTTTGTTTCTGCACAAACCGAAAAGGGCAGGGAGATACGCTTTGCGGGCATTGTTTTTGACGGCAACACTGAACTGTCTTTGGAAAATGTGACTTGTAAAGCCGGTCACAGTGCGACGACAACGGATAAATCTGGACGTTTTTCCATCAACACCTATATCGGTGACACCATTCATTTTACAAGTGTTGGATACAAAGGCTATAACATGGTAGTTCCCGACACGTTGCCACATCAAGAATACATTATGGCCGTAGCACTAAGACCGGACACGCTGATATTGGCGGAAGTAGTGGTCATTCATCGCTACGGACAGAAAGAGCGGATGATGAGGCGAACAGCCAGTAATTACATGTATAGTGCTTTGAGAGGCGCAGCAACTCCCCAATGGGAAATGTCGCAGCTCGACAATCAGAAGCGGATATTAGACGAGTATGCAGCTTCCACAAATCACGGGCATGTGCGCGTAGGCTTCGGCATAGGTCTAAACAGTTTTGATGCCCTTGCCCAAATAGGTCGCAATCACAAACGCCTGGATCAGCCTCCCGAGTTGCTGAATGTGGAAGAAATGGGATTAGTGAAAGAATTGTTGATGCGAAAATAGAAAAACGTATTATTTTTTATATCTTTTGTAAAAAACAGTTTTTTTTATTTACGCGCTTGGAATTACTCAATTTTTATGTAAATTTGCGCTGTTTTTTTATTAGTAACCACATAATAAAACATAATAAAAGAGATATGATGAAAAATTATTCCATTATTTTACAGGCGGTATTGTTTATCGCTGTGATTGTGCTGTATATTTTACATTTTACGTATCATTTGGGTACGGCGAATGAGGAGAAAATTTTGGAGGATGGTACGTTAGTGCCTGCGGCTGCGGCATCCAAAGTGGTGTATCTGAATACGGATTCATTATTGAGTAAATACACCCTTTCCATTGAGCTGAATGAAGCCTTCTTGAAAAAACAGGAAGATAGGAGTACAGAGTTGAACATTAAAGCGAAAGACATTGACCGTCAGGCTAATGAATATCAAAAGAAATTAGAAAACAATGGCTTTTTTACCCGTGAGAGGGCCGAAGCTACCCGAAATGATTTGCTAAAAAAGCAATATCAGTTAGAGCAATTACGTCAAGAAATGACAGAAAAAATGATGAAAGAGCAAAGCGATTTAAACAAGCAGCTCATAGAAAATATTACCAATTTTCTAAAAGAATACAACAAGGGTAAAGGGTACGACATTATACTCGGAACGGTAATGGCCGGTACTGTGCTGTATTCGGAAACAGGCTTCGATATTACACACGAGGTTATTGAAAAAATAAATGAAGAGTACAAAAAATCTTCACAGAAATAAATGATTTGTATGTTTTTACTTTGTCAATAATATCGTTTCTTTTATCCATTTTTGTAAGTTTTTTGTTTGCTCTAACAATTCAGCACATATAGGACGAGTTAAACTGCCAGCTAATTTACTTTTATATTCAGGATAGCGTGCTTCAATATTAAAGACATTTAGTTTGTCGGTAAAATTTTGTTGTCTTTCACTCAGGAGTTGATAAAAACCGCTTAACTGTGCTAGGTAATCCAATTTGTGCTTGTAAGGTGGTGTATCTTCTTTCAATTTAGTATAACAAGCTTTGAAAATCTTTTCAATTATTAAATGACACATAAAGCAAACGAACAAATAACGTCCGCCTGCAAACAAAACATCTGCTGTTTTTAAGTCTTCATCCGAAAGTTCAATCCAATATTGTACCTTTTCCTCATTTGTCATATTTTACAGCTTTTGACGGTAGGGGCGACCTGCGTGTCTGCCCTGATAATGAGGGCGCACACGCAGGTGCACCCCTACTGATTTATTTGCAGGGTTTTGCTCGCTCGGCAAGAATATTATTGATTACATATTTACCATTTTTCAGCCTGAGACTGATGATTTTTACTGTTGTATCACAGTAAAAAGCGCCTTCAAAAATCTGGGCGATTCTCACGGAAACGGTATTACCACTAATTTGGCTTTTTATCACTTTATAAGTAAGTTGGGCACCATTCCCTTCTCGTGACAATACCTTTCTTAAGTTTGCAAGATAGGTAACAGCATCGGTGGTTTTCATGCCCTTGGGCAAAAAAGAAATTTTAATGGGTGTATAGGGAGTTTCAAAGGCTTTTATCAACTCTCGTTGAACGTCTTTGTTGTTCCCTCTTGTCGCAATATAATCTTGCAGATTGGTCAGAAATTTTTCGGCGGCTTGTTCGGCTGACTTTACAGAGACTTTTTCGATTTTCCCCGCTTTTACCGCCTTTGGTGCACCAGCAACACGATCAGTCTCAACGGCAAGTGGTTCCTCCTCCTCCTCCTCTTCTTGAACAGATGCTTCAATGTCCCATTGTACATTTTTGATTTCTCCAACCAAAAGTTTGTCAAAAGCAATACTAAATGTTAGTAGTGCACTACTACCGGTCGCGAATGTCTCGTCCGCGTAGAAAGTGATTTTAGGAAGAGTCGCACTTTCGATGATAATAGTCGCACCTGTTTCGGTTTGTTTCGGTTCCGAATTTACTACTATGTTATTAATGTCCCATGCAAATTTGATGTCCACACTTTCTTGC
>BNXR01000014.1 GCA_025999735.1 Bacteroidia bacterium
TTCTGAGCGTAGCGAAGAATCTGCTACGCCTATACCCAAAATTTCAGGTAAGGGTAGAGACGGGGCATGCCCCGTCTCTACAATGCATTTAACATTCATTGTATCAAAATTATAGTTATTTATATATATTTAACTAAATGGGGGGTAATTTAAGGATTTCTGCTTATATTTGCACCCAAAATGTACTATGTGTTAAATTAATTCAATTAAATTTTTTATTTTATGATGAAACAATGTATTAGTAGGGGCAGACCTGCGTGTCTGTCCTATGTATTAATGATGTTATTTCTGTCGCCACTATCGATGTGGGCACAGAATGTGAGTGTAAGCGGGGTGATTACCGATGAAACCGGTGCACCGATGCCCGGTGTGGCTATCGCCCTGCAAGGTAGTACGCGCGGTGTCACGACCGACCCCGATGGTACGTACAAGATTGAGGTGCCACAAGACGGCACCTTAGTAATATCCTTCTTGGGATATGAGTCGCAAACTATCGCTGTCAATGGTCAGCGGAAGATAGACGTGCAACTCAAACCGAAGGGTGACATACTGGACGAAGTGACCGTGGTCGCCTTCGGTAAGCAGAAAAAAGAAAGCGTGGTGTCGTCTATCACTACCGTGAACATGAAAGACATCAAAGTGCCGAGTAGCAACCTCTCCACATCCCTTGCGGGACGTATTGCCGGTCTGGTTTCCTACCAACGTAGCGGTGAGCCGGGGCAGGACGATGCCAGCTTCTTTGTACGCGGCGTGACGTCGCTCGCTTATGCCAACGGACCGATGATATTGATTGACGGGGTGGAAATGTCGTCCGCCGACCTTTCACGGATGCAGCCCGACGATATTGCCAGCTTCTCCATCATGAAAGATGCGGCGGCGACGGCGTTGTACGGTGCACGCGGTGCTAACGGTGTTATTCTGATCACAAGCAAGGAAGGAAAGGAAGGGGCTGCAACGATTTCTGTCAGGCTCGAAAGTTCCATTTCATCGCCGACCCAAAAGGTGAAATTAGCCGACCCGCTTACCTATATGCGGATGCACAATGAGGCAGTACAGACGCGAGACAAGTACGGGGCTATACCTTACCCACAATCAAAAATCGACAATACCATGGATCCGAACAGGAATCAGTACATCTATCCTGCCAATGACTGGTACAATATGCTGTTCAATGATTACACCACGAACTATCGCGCCAATCTGAACGTCAGCGGCGGCGGCAAGGTTGCTCGCTATTACATTGCGGCGACTTACAATCAGGACAATGGTATGATGAAAACGAACGGGTTAAATAACTTCAACAACAATATTGACCTGAAAAAATATCAGTTGCGGTCGAATGTGAACATCAACCTGACAGAAACAACGGAAGCGGTGGTTCGTTTACAGGGCACTTTCGACGATTACCAGGGACCTATCGACGGCGGTACTGCTTTGTACCAAAAGGTGATGCGCTCTGACCCTGTCCGTTTTCCTGCATATTATGCACCCGATGCAGCCAATGAATTTACGAAGCACATCCTTTTTGGGAATGACGGTACGGCGGCAGATTTCATCAATCCGTACGCAGACATGGTAAAAGGGTATAAGGATTATAGCAAATCGCTGATGATGGCACAGTTTGAATTGAAACAAAAACTTGATTTTATCACCGAAGGCTTGAATGTACGAGGACTTTTCAGCACCAACCGGTATTCTTATTTTGACGTTGACCGCTATTACAATCCGTTTTATTACAGTGTAGCCAACTACGACAGATATAAGGATGAATATCAATTACGCTTGTTGAATCCGGATGGTAGCAAAGGTGGAACCGAATTTCTTGAGTACACGGAGGGAGCTAAACAAGTCAAGACAACTACCTACATTGAACTTGCTGCCAACTACGACCGCACTTTCGCGGATAAACACGCTGTCAGCGGATTAGTGGTTTATACGCGGCGAAACGTGTTGGAAGCAAATGCCGGAAGTTTGCAGTTATCGTTGCCGTCCAGAAATCAGGGTGTTTCCGGTAGAGCCACTTATGCTTACGACAGCCGGTATTTTGCGGAATTTAATTTTGGCTTCAATGGCTCCGAGCGCTTTGCCTCACGTTACCGTTACGGATTTTTCCCGTCAGTCGGCTTGGGATGGATTATTTCCAACGAGAGTTTCTGGAACGACGAACTCAAAAAGACCGTATCCAAACTAAAACTGAAAGGGACTTACGGATTGGTCGGTAATGACGCTATCGGTGCGGCAAAAGACCGCTTTTTTTACTTGTCGGACGTGAATATGAATGATGTCGGACGTGGTTATACCTTTGGAAATGAATTTGGATACACCCGCAACGGAATAGGTACAACCCGTTATGCCAATGAATTGATTACTTGGGAAACATCCCGCAAGATGAACCTTGGCGTAGAATTGGGTTTGTTTGATAAAATTGAAATCATTGCTGATTATTATACCGAAAATCGGCAAGGTATTTTGTTGACAAGAACAGATATTCCTTCCACCATGGGCTTGCAAGCCACTCCGCAGGCAAATTTGGGAAGGGCCGAAGGCAAAGGTATAGACCTTTCCGTTGATTACCAGCACAGTATCTCAACCGACCTTTGGCTAACGGGCAGGGCTAATTTCACGTATGCAAGCACTAAATATACCGAATACGAGGAAGTGGATAACAGGCTGACTCCTTGGTTGTCCAAAATAGGACAGCCGGTGTCGCAACAATGGGGGTATTTGGCAGAGCGCTTGTTTGTGGACGATCAGGAAGTAGCCAATTCGCCGGTACAAAACATTGGGACGGATAAATATGCCGGCGGTGACATCAAATACCGTGATGTGAACGGGGATGACAAAATCACATCGTTAGACATGGTGCCCATAGGCTATCCCACAGAGCCGCAAATCATCTACGGTTTCGGACTGTCGGCCGGATACAAAGCTTTTGATGTTTCGTTCTTCTTCCAGGGGCTGGCGCAGGAGTCGTTCTGGGTAAATACGGCCACTTCTCCGGATGCCGGCAATGCAAATCCATCCACCGTTCCGTTCATAGATACAGACGGAGATGGTGCAGTGAGGTCGCAGAATGCACTGTTGCAGGCGTATGCAGACAACCACTGGACGGAAGTCAACAAGGACATTTATGCTTTGTTTCCTCGATTTTCCGACAAAATGGTGAGCAACAATTATGCGGAAAAGAGTACTTGGTTTATGCGTGATGGCTCTTTTATGCGCCTGAAATCGGCGGAAATCGGTTATACCGTTCCCCGCAGCGCTACCGAAAAAATCAATATATCCAATCTGCGCATTTATGTAAGCGGTACAAATTTACTTACTTTCAGTAAATTTAAGTTGTGGGATCCCGAAATGGCGGGTAACGGTCTGGGGTATCCGGTGCAAAGAGTGTTTAATCTGGGACTTCAAGTTTCATTTTAAATGAAAAATGTAGAAATTGAGGAATGTAGGAATGTAGGAATGTAGGAATGTAGGAATTGAAATGACGTAGCGTATCGAAGGCAGAGCCGAACTTTTTGTTCGGGTATGCTGAGATAGCAAGGAATTAGCCCTTTGGGCAAATTAGAATTTGTTTGAACCACGATTTTAATAAGATTAATAAGATTAGCATGATGAAAGAGGAATATGAATACCGGATGAATGCCCTACGGGCAAATAGTCCGTTAGGTGAGATGTCATTTTCTATTGACATGAATACCCTACGGGCAAATAGTCCGTTAGGACTTGTATATCAATAGAAATGGATGCTATCCTCTCAACAATTTCCCGTAGGGAATACACATTAGAGGATGAAAAATTTATCTTGAAAATCCTGATAATCTTATTAAAATCACGGTTCAAGACAAAAAGTTCAAGACAACAAATAAGAGACAAAAAGTTAGTAATTTAAAATTAAAGAAATATGAAATCATTTAGAAAATTTATTTTAGCAACAATCGCGGCGATGGTTCTTTTCCCATCCTGTGACGATTACTTGGATGTGGTGCCGGACAATGTGGCCACCATCGATTATGCCTTCCGCGACAGAGTGGGTGCGGAAAAATACCTGTTTACCTGCTATACCTACCTGCCGGCTTTTGGAAGTCCGAGAAGCGACCCGGCCATCATGGGCGGAGACGATATCTGGTCGCAGGAAGACGCCAATTATTATTTTTATATGGGCGGCGATTTCAGAGCCTTTCATATCAAACAAGGCAGGCAAAATACCGATAATCCCCTGTTGGACTTTTGGAACGGGGCGAATGACGGCAAAGCACTGTTCCGTGCCATACGGGACTGCAATGTATTTTTGGAAAATATCGACAAGGTGGGACCTGATTTACCCACTACTGAAAGAAGTAGGTGGATTGCCGAAGTCAAATTCCTGAAAGCCTATTACCATTATTACTTGTTGCGCATGTACGGTCCTATCCCTTTAATCAAGGAAAACCTCCCTATTTCGGCAGGTACAGACGAAGTGCGCGTTTACCGTGAGCCGTTTGACGACTGCGTGGATTACATTGTTCAACTCATCAATGGAGCCATCCCCGATTTGCCCTTGACTATTCTCGATATCAGCAGTGAGATGGGGCGAATTACCCAACCGATAGCCCTCTGTATCAAAGCAGAACTGTTGGTGATGGCAGCAAGCGATTTATTCAATGGAAACGGCGATTATGCCGACATGGTGGACAATCGGGGCGTGCACCTGTTCAAAGCGGAAAAGGACCCGCTCAAATGGGCAAGAGCGGCTGTTGCCTGCAAAAATGCCATTGATACTTGTGCATTAGCCGGTATTAACCAATTGTATGAGTTTACCGATACCCGTTATTCTGCCTTGTCCGATACGACCAAACGTATTATGTCATGTCGGCATGTTGTTACGGATAGGTGGAACAAGGAAATAATATGGGGAGATACGCGCAATAATGCGGGCGATGGGAGTTACTCATGGTTTTCCATGCCCTATTTTGCGACTAATGACGCATACGGGACTCCTATCTTAAGCCCTACGCTCCGCATGGCGGAATTGTTTTATTCAAACCGGGGCGTGCCGATAGAGGAAGACCCCCAATATGATTATCCCAACCGCTATAAAACGGAAGCGGCTCCGACAGAGCATAGGTATTATGTACAACCGGGTTTTGAAACAGCCAAACTGCACCTGAACAGAGAGCCGCGCTTTTATGCCAATTTGGGATTCGACGGAGGCGTATGGTTCGGGAACGGAAGTACTGCCGCCACCGCCGGCTCCAGAATAACCAATCCCGATGGCACAACCTCATGGGTACTCCGCATGAAAAAAGGAGAAGACAGTGGCAATAAGATAGGATTGCGCTATTCCATTACGGGTTACTATCCGAAGAAAGCCTCGCATTTCGAAACAGCGCGAAACAGTAGCGGACAAGCGGCGACTGCCGTCAGAACCAGTTGGCCCATTTTCAGGTTAGCCGACCTGTATCTGCTGTATGCAGAAGCACTGAACGAAAGTCAAGGTCCCACCAATGCCGATGTATATAAATATATTGACTTCGTAAGGGAACGTGCCGGATTGGAAGGCGTTGTAGATAGCTGGACGAAATATTCAAGACTTAGTTCAAGACCGGCGGACAAAGACGAAATGCGTAAAATCATCCGTCAGGAGCGGATGATAGAACTGGCGTTTGAAGGCAAACGCTTCTGGGACATCCGCAGATGGAAAATTGCCGCCGACTTGCTCAATCAGCCGATAAAAGGGTGGAGCACTCTGACAACGACACCGGCGACAACAGCCGATTATTACCAAGTACTAACGATTGAAACGCCCCGTTTTACCAATAAAGAGTATTTGTGGCCCATCAAGGATTCGGATTTAAGAAGCAACGGTAATTTGATTCAAAATCCGGAATGGTAGATAATAAAAATTTAGGAATTTAGGAATTTAGGAATTTAGGAATGTAGAAATTGAAAAATATTTTGAACCACGATTTTCACAAGATTTACAAGATTAGCATGATGAATACAAATATCTTGGTAATCCTGAAAATCTTATTAAAATCACGGTTCAAGACAAAAGTTCAGACAAAAGAATAAAAATTTAAAAAGTAAAAGTTATGAAAAGTATTAAAAATTCAATTTTCGCTGTATTGAGTTGTGGTCTTCTGTTTTCGGCTTGTACCGAAGAGCAGAGAGGTCAGTTTCCGACAGACAGTACTGCGCCGCAACAGGTGAGTAATCCGGCGGTTGCCAATTTTCCGGGTGGTGCAACCATCACCTATCAGTTGCCAGACGAGTCGGATTTGTTGTATGTAAAGTGTATCTATCAGTTGCCTGATGGCAGTACGCAGCAGGTAAAATCCTCTGTTTTTTCCAACAGTCTGACCATTAAAGGGTATAGCAGGTCAATGCCCGTGAAGGTAAAACTCGTATCGGTGGACAGGAGCCAAAACGAATCTCAACCTGTTGAGGTGGACATTCATCCGGAAGACTCGCCTATTCATGCCATAATGGAATCATTGAATATTGAGGAAGATTGGGGCGGATTCTCCGTTGAATGGCAAAACCCACTGAAAGAGGATATCGTGTTCACTGCATTGCGGCAAAACGATGAAGGAATATTCGAGAGTGTCGAAAACATCTATTCATCAACCGCCAATGTGGCGCAAGCCGTCCGCGGACTGGAATCAAAACAGTCAAATTTTGCCTTTTGTATCAGGGATTTGTACGGCAATTATTCCGATACGCTGAAGAAGCCATTGACACCATGGTTTGAAGCCCAACTTGACAAAAGCAAGTTTATCCCTTTGGCCAAATCCAGCAGATTGAGTAACGCCGAGTACCCCTCGTCCATGAGCGTATTGTGGGATGGTGTAGAATTAGAAACCGGCAATGGCAATAATATGTATACGTTTAGTCCCGCGGGCTCGCAGTTAACCGAGCCATATTTCGGCATAGATCTCGGAGTAAACGTCAAATTGTCGCGTTTTCGATTTTGGAGTCGTTCAAATTACTTATTCGCGTTGCGTTCCCCGAAAAAAATTCAACTGTTTGGTACCGATAACCCACTTGTTGCCAATAATGCCGATTCGCCCGATTCGGATTGGATAGAGCTCACCCTACCCCCTTATTGGGAATCCATCCGTCCGTCGGGAAAAACTATTCCTGTAGTAGAAGGCGATGAAGACTATGTGTATGCTATGGCCGGTGAAGAAATTCTGTTTCCTTTTCCTCTTGCGGATATACCTGTAATACGCTATTTCCGCTTCAAATGCTTAGAGAGTTGGACAGGGCCCAGGCTGTTGCAATTGGTTGAAATAAGATTTTGGGGCGATACGAGTGTGCCACAGTGAGTGTAAAAAAAATGTAGAATGAATTTAGAATGAATTTAGAATGAATTTAGAAATGAATGTAGAATGAATTTAGAATGAATGTAGAAATGAATTTAGAATGAATTTAGAAATTAAAATTTAAAATATGAAAAAGTTATTATTAGTAATATGTGTCGGTTGCATACTGGGCAGTTGTACCGAGATGAACGACAAACATGAGTCCTATTTTAAAGATGGAGAAATCATTTATATCGGGAGAGTAGATTCCCTCAAACTTTTCCCCGGAAATGAGCGACTGCTGTTGCAATATCAGGTTTCCGATCCCCGTGCCAAGAATTTGAATATCTCTTGGTTGCAGGGAAAAGAATCGTTGGAACTTCCAGTACCTGTTCATCAGCCTGACGAAACTTTTGAAAGGTATATCGGCAAAAATGACAAAACCATTGCCGAAGGCAGTTACACGTTTAAGTTCGTGGTAGGGGATGAAAAAGAACATAAATCCGTCGTCGTGGAAAGCAACGTCAATGTGTATGGACAGAAGTATCAGTCCCGGTTGACTAACCGCCCGTTGATTAGTGCCGAAGAGGCGATTGGAAATAATGTGACGCTTCAATGGGCAGGAGCTACCAGCAACGATGAATTTGGTATCAAGCTTCGTTACACCAATACCGCCGGTGACGTAATTACCGAACGGTATAAAAGCGACGAGATAATTTCCCCCATGACTATTCCCGACGTGAAATTGACTGATTCCATGACATATCAAACGCTGTATTTGCCCGAGCCAACGGCGATAGATACGTTTTTTACCGTGCCGCAAAAAGTCAGCATACGTTCTCTACCAATCATTGTCTCTCGGGGAAAAACTGTCACTTGGAGCGATGCGAATAACGCGAGTAGTTACGGATCGAATGCAGTTGACGGGATACCAACCAATGCCTCAAGATGGGTGGGGGATGGTTTAAACAACGAGCACTGGATTGAAATTGATTTAGGGGGTACACACAGCATCAATGCTTTTCAAACATGGCGGGAGGTTGTGGGTGATAAGAGCTTTCGGCTACAGGTGAATGATGGCGGCACATGGGTGGATGTAGTTGTCGAAGACAATAGTCTTGCGGCGGGACTTCCTACGATTTACTATAGGGAATTTACAAGTGTTTCAACCGATAAGGTCAGGTATTTGATACCTCAATATAATCCTGTTGCAGACAACCGACCCCGTTTGTGGGAAATAGAAATCTATAGCGTCACCTATTATTAGTTGATTTTTTAAAACTTCGGGGATAATAAAAATCCCCGAAGTTTTATTTATAATTTTAAAATAGATTTTATGAACAAATTTAGATTATTAGTTGCATTTACGTCTGTTTGTCTGATTTGTAGCGGTCAGTCGACCGATGTTTTTCTCGAAGCCGAAAGTTTTGCCGACAAAGGCGGCTGGGTCCTTGACCAACAATTTATGGATCAGATGGGCTCGCCCTATCTGATGGCACACGGATTGGGGAAAGTCGTAGCCGATGCCCGTACAACGGTAGAATTTCCGGAAACAGGAACTTATCATTTGTGGGTACGCACCTTTAACTGGACGGCACCATGGTATAAAGGGGCAGGACCGGGACAATTTAAGGTAAAAATCAACGGGAAGGCACATTCGGTTGTTTTGGGAAACACGGGAACACAATGGATGTGGCAGGATGCGGGAAAAGTGAGTATCAAAAACAAACAAACGGAAATCGCTTTGCAGGATTTAACCGGGTTCAATGGGCGTTGCGATGCAATTTTTTTCACCAAAGACAAATCTTTCGTTCCGCCTTCCGACATCCAAACACTGTCGGATTTTCGCCGCAACAAGTTGAATATTACCGTACAAGATGCGGGGCATTATGATTTGGTGGTCGTCGGCGGAGGTGTTGCAGGCGTTTGTGCGGCAGTTACGGCGGCACAGCTGGGGGTGAAAGTAGCCTTAATCAACGACCGTCCTGTACTTGGCGGAAACAGCAGTTCGGAGGTACGTGTAGGAATATCAGGAGGAGCAGATGCCAATCTTTATCCGAATATTGGAAATGTATTGAAGAAAATTCTCATGAAGAAACATTTTAATGGTGGTCCTGCGGAGGCATATACCGACAGCGAAAAAGCAACGCTGGTAAAGAACACGCCCAATCTGGATTTGTTCCCGAACTTGCACGTTTTCAAAACAGAAATGAATCAAACGACTATCACAGCCGTTGTCGCTCGTCATATCGAAAACAGTGCCGAGTTCCGTTTTGAAGCGACCTATTTTGCCGATTGCACGGGCGATGCCACAGTAGGTTATCTGGCAGGTGCAGACTATCGGATGGGCAGAGAAAGTGCGTATGAGGCTTTTGAATCCTTAGCCCCTCGTATTGCAGATAATGCGATGACGGGGACTTCTAATTTGTGGTCATACGAAACAGTCGACACCCCATCTTCTTTTCCGATATTGGAGTGGGCTTGTCAATTTAATCCTGATTTTTATATTGAGTCGGATAAAGATTGGAGATGGGAAGGTGGTTTTTCCAAGAACACCATCACTGATGCGGAAAATATCAGAGACCAAAATTTCAGGGCAATTTTTGGTAATTGGTCGTATTTGAAAAATAACAATCCGAAATTCGCCAACAGACAAATATCCTGGCTGGCTTATCTGGCAGGGAAAAGAGAATCGCGCCGATTATTAGGAGACGTCATTTTAAATCAAAATGACATACTAACTCAAATCAAATACAATGATGCGAGTTTTACCACTACCTGGTCATTGGATTTACACTATCCCGATTGGAAAGCCAGTAAATATTTTCCGGGGGAAGAATTTTTCAGCTATTGCGAGCAAACGCCTATTTATCCGTATCATGTTCCCTATCGTTGCCTGTATTCCCGGAACATCAACAACTTGTTCATGGCCGGACGAAACATTAGTGTCACTCATGTGGCTTTTAGTACCATACGAGTGCAAGTAACTACCGGTATGATGGGTGAAGTTGTCGGTATGGCCGCATCGGTTTGTAAAAAGCATGAAATCATGCCACGACAGGTTTATACCGAACATTTAGCCGATTTAAAGACGCTGATGAAAGCAGGAGTGACGTTAACAAGCAATCAATAATCACAGCAAAATAATCAAATAAATAAATGCAATGAAATCAAATCATTTTCAATTGGGTCGCCGGTCTTTCATAAAGACGTCCGGTCTGGCAGTTGCAGGTTTAGGGCTACCTGCCACCTTGTTGTCACAATCCGCTTCCCCACAGCTCGGTCTGCAAGCGGACAAAACAACTCCTCAGCAGTTACCGCATCTAAAAGGCGATGCCGATTATATAGTTGTTGGCGGCGGCATGGCCGGTACCTGTTCGGCTATCACGGCTGCCCGTGCCGGATTAAAAGTCGTTCTCATTCAGGACAGACCTGTTTTGGGCGGAAATGCTTCCAGTGAAGTCCGCTTGTGGGTGTTGGGCGCGACAAGCCACATGGGTAACAATAATCGCTGGGCGCGTGAAGGAGGCGTGCTGGATGAAATTATGGTTGAAAACATGTACCGCAATAAAGAAGGAAATACTGTCTTCTTCGACGCGCTACTGTTGGAAAAAGTATGGGCAGAACCGAATATTACGCTTTTGTTGAATACGGCGGTGTACGAAATAGAAATGAAAAGTCCGACACAAATAAAGAAAATAATTGCCTTCAACAGCCAGAACTCAACGCATTACGAATTTAGTGCTCCTTATTTTTTGGATGCATCGGGCGATGGCATCATCGGTTTTCTGGCCGGTGCGGCTTTCAGGGTCGGCGCAGAAAAGGGCGACGAATTTGGTGAGAAATTCATCCTGCCGGATGATTACGGGAAATTGTTGGGACACTCCATGTATTTTTACAGCAAAGATGTGGGACATCCTGTGAAATATGTGGCGCCTGCCTTTGCGTTGAAAGATATTCCCTCCAAAATACCGCGTTATAAAGATATTCACAGAGATTCCAGTGGTTGCCAATTATGGTGGCTTGAGTGGGGAGATGACTTGGATAGAGTGTATGATTCCGAGAAAATTAAGGAAGAACTGTGGAGAGTCGTTTACGGGGTTTGGGATTACATTAAAAATTCAGGCAAATTTAAGGATGTGGATAACCTGACGCTCGAATGGGTTGGCACGGTACCGGGGAAACGGGAGAGTCGCCGTTTTGAAGGGGACTATATCTTAAAGCAACAGGACGTCATTGGGCAAACGCCTTTTGAAGACGGCATTGCGCATGGAGGATGGAGTATTGACCTTCATCCCGCCAAAGGCGTTTACAGCACCTACGCCGGTAATATCGCTTATCACAGTAAAGGGGTTTACACCATCCCCTACCGTTGCATTTACAGTCGCAACATATCCAATCTGTTTATCGGCGGACGGTTAACGAGCGTATCTCACGTTGCTTTTGGCTCTACCAGAGTTATCGCAACAGGGACACTATGCGCTCAGGCTGCTGCCGTGGCCGCTGCGATTTGCCTGAAAAACAACCTGCAACCAAGCGAAGTTTATGCAAAAGGATATATTGGCGAACTGCAAAATCGACTTATACAAAGCGGTCAATTTATCCCTGGCTTAAAACTCACGTCACAGGATTTAATATCTTCGGCAAAAATCACGTCCGACAGCACATTTGAACTTTCCGAATTACCGGAAGACGGAACGTGGCGGGTATTGAAAAGGGGAAGCGCCATATTACTCCCGTTTACAGCAGGGAAAATACCGCAATTTACCTTCCCGGTGAAGGCGGAAGAAAACACGACGGTACAGGTGGATTTGTTTACCGCCAAACGCTATGGAAATTATACGCCGGATGAGTGTCTGGCAACAAAAGAATATCCGGTTTCCGCAGGTGAATCCGTTCTGAAAGTAGATTTTAAGCAGTCGCTGAAAAAGGAACAATATGGTTTTGTCATCTTTCACAAAAATGAGAAGGTTTCCATCGCTCAAACGAATATCCGGTTATCCGGAGTATTGTCTCTTTTTCACTCATGGACACAAAAGCAAAACGACGGGTACGGTATCGAAGAAGTTCCATTTTATGTGCCGGAACGCAGGCCCGGCGGGAAAAACTTCGCCATGAAAGTAACTCCGGCCATCAAGAGTTTTGCACTATCACAATTAAATTCCGGCGTATTTCGTTCTGCCAATGGCACCGCAAATGCGTGGGTAGCCCCCTTAACGACTCAAACAGCCCAAGTGAAATGCGAATGGAAACAAGCGCAGGAAATCCGCAAAATTGTTTTATGGTTCGATTCCGACTTCGACCATGCGATGGAATCCAGCCTGTGGGGACATCCGGAAAATGTAATGCCTTTCTGTGTGCAGCAGTATAAAATCCTGAATGATGTGGGGCAACCAATTTATGAGGTATCAGACAACCATCAATCCCGCAATGAGATACAATTGGAAAAACCGGTACGGACATCGGCTTTGACCGTCCAATTAACCCGCCCCGGTGAAAATGTGCCAATAGCTCTTTTTGGAATACAGGCATTCTCAATCTAAATCCAATGCAGGATTAAACAATTGACCGCGTGCACAAAGTCGATGTGCAGTTGCTGCGAAAAAGGCTGAAAGAAGAAGGACAGTATTTCTTGTAAAAAATTAAAGCAAAATAATTAAATGCAATCCATTTGATTTCAATTATTTTGTTTAACTTCGCGGATATTTTTTTAAACCAAAAGTCATGAAGAAATTACCGATAGGAGTACAGTCATTTGAATCATTGCGTAGTGAAGGTTTTTTGTATGTGGACAAAACGAAAGACATACTCCAACTTACAAGTTTGCACATTGTTTTTCTTTCGCGTCCGCGTCGTTTTGGAAAGTCGCTGCTTGTTAGCACGTTGGGTGAATTGTACAAAGGCAATAAATCACTCTTTGAGGGACTTTACATTTACGACAAATGGGATTGGACACAGCAATATCCTGTAATACGGCTCGACTGGGCAGGTATCAAGCATCGGAGCAACGAAGAGATGGAACGCAGTATGTTCTCTTTCCTACAACGACAGGCTAATTTATATGCGATTAGCCTCGTTTCAGAACACGCCTCCGACTGTTTTTCGGAATTGATCGAGTCATTGCACCGCAAAGAAGGCAAAAAAGTAGTGGTGCTTATTGACGAATACGACAAACCCATATTGGATGCGATAGGCAAGACGGAAGCAGCAGAAATTCGTGAGTTTCTTCAAGAATTTTACGTGGTATTGAAAGCCACCGACGACCATTTGAAATTTGTCTTTATGACCGGCGTAACGAAAGTGGCCAAAGTATCCATATTTTCAGCGTTGAACAGTCTCGAAGATATCTCATTAAGTGAGCCATTTTCTTCCATTTGCGGTTATACACAGGAAGAATTGGAACGCGATTTTTCGGAATATATAGACAATACGGCAGTACATTTGGAGATGACGAGGGAGGATTTGCTGGCAAACATTCGTAAATGGTACGATGGTTACTCGTGGGATGGCAAAACATCGGTTTACAATCCGTTTTCTACCCTGCCGTTTTTTAAGAGGCAAGAATTTTCCAATTATTGGTTTGAAACGGGTACACCTACGTTTCTTATCAACCGGCTCAAAAAACACGGCCTTGCTAAAACTGTATTAGAACCTATCATTGCTGCTTCATCGGCTTTCGATAGTTACGACCCGGAGGCACTTGATGATGTTCCTTTATTATTTCAGACAGGTTACCTGACGGTCAAAAACAAACAACGAGTGGGTATAAGTTCTCAATATACCCTTGAAGTACCGAACATGGAGGTAAAAGAATCGTTGATGGAACATCTGTTAAGTGCATATACCAATTATCCCCGTTCAACAATGTCGGTACTTGGACGACAAATGTTGCAACAAATCCTTGATTTCGATGAGGAGGGTTTTACAAACAATATGCGGTTGATGCTTGCTGGTGTTTCCTATACTTTAAAAGCATCTAAGGAGAGAAACAAAGCCAAGGCGGAAGCGGAAAATTTAGAAAATGAAGCCCGTTATCACATCATTTTTCAACTGTGGATGACCATGCTTGGTTTCAATATTCAAAGTGAAAAGATAACCAACCGTGGACGTATGGATGCGGTATTGCTGCAAGACGGAGTGGCGGTAGTGGTAGAACTGAAATACCACGCCAAAAAGAAATTGAAAACCTTGCTTAAGCAAGCCATCGCGCAAATTTATGATAAACGGTATTACGAACAATTCCTTGACCGGAAAGTTATTCTACTGGGCATCGCCTTCAGTGGAAAAGACGTCGGTTGCAAGATAGAATGTAGGAATGTAGGAATTAATTTCTAAATTCCTAAATTAACAAAGGAATTAGCCCTTTGGGCAAATGACGCAGCGTATCGAAGGCAGAGCTGAACCTTGTTCAACCTACTGCGCTTCGACCCCACAGGTGGCTGACCTACTCTACCTAACCTGACTACCTACCTGACTACCTGACTACCTGCCGTAGGCTGCGCTACGACCACACAGGTAGCTGGCCTATCAGCCGCAGGCTGCGCTACGCTTACCTGCGGTTATTAAAGTTCGACCTTTCAGGTCAGCTTTTTGTCTGAAAGACAACATCTTCATAACCGTAGGTCAACGACCTACGGATGCGCAATCATAACCGTAACCAACACCGTCATTCTGAGCGTAGCGAAGAATCTGCTACGCCTATACCCAAAATTTCAGGTAAGGGTAGAGACGGGGCATGCCCCGTCTCTACAATGTGTTTAACATTCATTGTATCAAAATTATAGTTATTTATATATATTTAACTAAATGGGGGGGTAATTTAAGGATTTATACCTACATTTGCACCCAAAATTACTATGTGTTAAATTAATCAATTTTTATTTTTATGATGAAACAAATCCTATTATTGTTATTTCTGTCGCCACTATCGATGTGGGCGCAGAATGTGAGTGTAAGCGGGGTGATTACCGATGAAACCGGTGCACCGATGCCCGGTGTGGCGATCGCCCTGCAAGGAAGTACGCGCGGTGTCACGACTGACCCCGATGGGACGTACAAGATTGAGGTGCCACAAGATGGTACCTTAGTGATATCCTTCTTGGGATATGAGTCGCAAACTATCGCTGTCAATAATCAGCGGAAGATTGATGTGCAACTCAAACCGAAGGGTGACATACTGGACGAAGTGACCGTGGTGGCCTTCGGTACGCAGAAAAAGAACAGCGTGATTTCGTCCATTTCCACTGTCAACACCAAAGAGTTGAAAGTGCCGAGTAGTAACCTGTCCACAGCGCTCGCAGGGCGGGTGGCAGGTATGGTTTCCTATCAGACGAGTGGTGAACCGGGGCAGGACGATGCCAGCTTCTTCGTACGCGGTGTTACCTCGCTCACGTATGCGAGCGGACCGCTTATCCTGATTGACGGAGTGGAAATGTCATCGGCAGACCTTTCCCGAATGCAGCCCGATGATATTGCCAGTTTCTCTATCATGAAAGATGCCACGGCAACGGCCTTGTATGGTGCCCGTGGTGCCAATGGTGTCATCCTGATCACCACCAAGGAAGGAAAGGAAGGCGCAACTACCGTATCTTTCAGAGCAGAGACTTCCATATCCGAGCCGACCTTTAAAGTTAAATTTGCCGACCCTATTACTTACATGCAATTGAACAACGAGGCGGTTTTGACGAGAGATCCAAGAGGCTATGTGCCCTACTCGCAGGAAAAGATTGACAACACGATGGATCCGAACAGAAATCAGTACGTGTATCCTGCCAATGACTGGTACAACATGTTGATGAACGACCAAACCATTAACTACCGCGCTAACCTGAACGTGAGTGGTGGCGGCAAGATAGCCAGATACTACGTAGCGGCTACCTACAATCAGGACAATGGAAATCTGAAAATGGACAAACAGAATAACTTTAACAACAACATTGACCTCAAAAAATACCAGTTGCGTTCAAATGTCAATATCAATCTGACTAAAACCACAGAAGCCATTGTGCGTTTGTCCGGTACTTTTGACGATTATCGGGGTCCTTTGGACGGAGGTGATGCGCTGTACAAAAAAATAATCATGTCAGACCCTGTGTTGTTTGCCCCTAAGTATGCACCGGACGAAGCAACCGCTTACGCGCAACATATTTTATTTGGAAATGCCGAAACAGCCAATTACATCAACCCGTATGCCGATATGGTCAAAGGATACAGGGATTATAACAAATCACAGATGATGGCTCAGTTTGAGTTAAAGCAGGCGCTTGATTTTATAACTTCCGGTCTGTCTATCAGGGCATTGTACTCAACCACCCGATACTCGTTTCATTCTATAAGGAGGCAATACAAACCGTACTTTTATACGGTGGTACCCGGTAGCTACGACAGGGTAAAAGACGAGTATAACTTGCAATGGCTGAACAATGGGACGGGACAAGCCGAAGAGTGGTTAAGGATGACAGAAGACCCCAGGGAAATCAAGACCACCAATTACACCGAAGCGGCGGCCATCTATGACCGTACATTTGCCGATAAACATGCTGTCAGCGGCTTGGTGGTGTTTACCATGCGTAATTATTCGGAAGCCAACGCTACGACTTTCGAATCATCGTTGCCGCACCGGAATATAGGCGTTTCGGGCAGAGCGACTTATGCTTTCGACAGCCGCTATTTTACTGAGTTTAACTTTGGATACAACGGCTCGGAACGGTTTGCCAAGAATGAGCGTTTCGGCTTTTTCCCTTCCATCGGCGTCGGTTGGGTGGTATCCAATGAGAATTTCTGGTCGGAAAGTTTGGGGCTTAATGAGATTATGCCGAAACTGAAATTCAAAGGCACTTACGGATTGGTTGGAAACGATGCCATAGGAGCTGCCTCCGACCGGTTTTTTTATTTATCGCAGGTGTCGATGGGTACAACCTCCAATAAATCTTATGATTATGGATATGATTTTACCAATAAGATTTATGGCGTTAGTGTTAGCCGGTATGCTAATGAAACAATTACATGGGAAATCGCACGGAAAATGAATCTGGGATTGGAAATGAACTTGTTTGGCAACTTGGATTTTATTTTAGATTACTATACCGAAAAAAGATCGGGAATATTGTTTAACAGGACGTATGTGTCTGCCACCATGGGATTGAATGCTACGCCTCAAGCCAACCTCGGCAAAGCAGAAGGAAGTGGAATAGATTTTTCTGCTGATTATCAGCACAGTTTCAATAAGGATTTATGGCTTACCGGCAGGGTGAATTTCACTTATGCCACCACCAAATATACCGAAGTCGAAGAACTTGATTATTCTACTACCCCTTGGAGGTCTTTGATGGGACAACCCGTTTCGCAGCAATTCGGGTATGTGGCAGAAAGACTGTTCGTTGACGAGTACGAAGTACGAAACTCTCCCTCTCAAAACTTCAACGATACCCGTGGAATTATGGGCGGTGACATCAAATACAAAGATATTGACGGCGACGGTCAGATTACGGATTTGGACAAAGTGCCCATCGGATTTCCTACCGAGCCGCAGATTATATACGGTTTCGGATTATCGGGCGGATACAAGGGATTAGACCTTTCGTTTTTCTTCCAGGGTCTTGGTCAGCGTTCTTTCTGGATCAACACGGCAACGCAGGCGAGTGCAAGTTCACAGCCTTCCACATACCCTTTTGTGGATACGGACGCCGACGCGAATGTCCATTCCAAGAATGCGCTGTTGCAGGCTTATGCCGATAATCACTGGTCAGAGGACAACCGTAATCTGCATGCGCTCTGGCCACGACTTTCCGACCAGATGGTCAATAACAACACACAAACCAGTACATGGTTTATGCGGAATGGCTCTTTTCTGCGTCTGAAATCGGCCGAACTGGGATACACTGTTCCGGAACGTGTGACCAATAAAATCAAGATGCGAGCCTTCCGTGTTTATATCAGTGGCACCAATCTGCTCACTTTCAGCCATTTTAAATTGTGGGATCCGGAGATGGCCGGTAATGGCTTGGGGTATCCAATACAGAGAGTTTATAATCTTGGTTTACAATTCACTTTTTAAAATTAAACGAAATGAATAATATGAAAAAAATTACACCCATCATCGCGGCGATGTGTATTTTGCCATCATGCGATAGTTATTTGGACATTGTTCCGGACAACATAGCAACAATTGATTATGCTTTTCGCGACAGGACAGGTGCTGAAATGTATCTTGCCACCTGTTACAGCTTCATGCCTCCAATAGGCAATCCGGCTTATGATCCGGGGCTTATGGGCGGCGATGACACTTGGTCCTTGATTGATGTCTGGTCTAATCCGAAGACCGGCAGTTATAACTGTTACAATATCAAAATCAATCAGAATGCCAATTCTCCTTATGTAAATTACTGGGAAGGACAAAACCAAGGGACAGCACTGTTCAAGGGAATCAGAGATTGCAATATATTTCTGGAAAACATTAACAAAGTCCCCCCTGACTTGAGTGAAGCCGAAAAGAAACAATGGATAGCCGAAGTAAAGTTTTTGAAAGCCTATTATCATTATTATCTGTTGCGGGCTTATGGTCCGATACCTTTAATAAAGGAAAATAAGCCTGTTGATGCAGGTATTTCAGATTCAAGATTGTATCGCGATAAATTCGATGACTGCGTGGACTATATCGTGCAATTGATTGATGAAGCGGTTCCCGACCTTCCACCGGTTATCCTAGATGTAAGCGAAATGCGAAGAATTACACAACCTATTGCCCTGTCCATTAAGGCAGAATTGTTGGTTACGGCAGCAAGTCCTTTGTTCAATAACAACCCCGACCTTGCAGGAATGGTGGACAACAGGGGAATCAACCTTTTCGAAAGCAATCTCAGCAGTAAAGACAAGTGGGAACGCGCAAAGACCGCCTGTAAAAATGCCATTGATACGGCGTTATCAACAGGGCAAATCGGATTGTATGATTTCAGTCAATCTCAATATTATCCATCATATTCGAGTATTTCGGACTCCAGTAAGTTGGTAATGACTTTGAGAACGGTGGTTACGGACAAATGGAACCGTGAAATTATCTGGGGAACGCTGAATAATTATACAATTGCTACTATGCCATACTTTTTGGCGAGTCACAACACTGTGAATGCATGGGAGCCTGTCATTGCACCTACCATGCGGATGGTGGAACTATTTTACAGCAACAATGGAGTGCCTATCAACGAAGACCCGAGTTATGATTTTGTCAACCGTTTTAAATTCGAACCGGCGTCGGCAGACCAGCAATACTATATGCTTGCGGATGGTTTTTACAAAATTGCCAAAATCAACATGAACCGCGAGCCAAGGTTTTATGCCAATTTGGGCTTTGATGGAGGCTATTGGTTAGGTAACGGAAGGCAATTGGATTTTAACCAGACTCCGGCAGACCAGACCGCTTGGGTAACCCGTATGTTGAAGGGCAATGCATCCGGAAATTCTACGGGATTAAGGTATTCCATTACCGGCTACCTCATCAAGAAAGGGTCGCATATCGCAACTCAGGTCAATTCGGCAGGAACGGCACCGACTACGGCACAAGCCACTTTCCCCATTATGCGGCTGGCAGACTTGTATTTGCTGTATGCCGAAGCACTGAACGAATATTTGGACGCGCCAACTCAGGAAGTGTATGATTATGTAGATTTAATCAGAACAAGAGCCGGTTTGGAAGGCGTGGTGAACAGTTGGGCGAAATATTCGACTGTTGACGATAAACCCGCCTCGAAAACAGGTATGCGCGACATCATCAGGCAGGAACGTATGATTGAACTCGCTTTTGAAGGAAAACGCTTCTGGGATGTCCGTCGGTGGCTGATTGCTGAAACAGAAATGAACAAACCCATCAGGGGTTGGAATATTATGGGTGAAACTCCGGAAGATTATTACAATGTAGTTACGTTAAGTCCGCTGGGTTTCAGCAAGAAAGAGTATTTGTGGCCTATCAGACAAGAAGAATTGTTGAAAAACGGCAACCTGCTACAAAATCCGGGATGGTGAGAAATAAAAAATGTAGAAATGACGCAGCGTATCGAAGGCAGAGCCGAACTTTTTGTTCGGGTATGCTGAGATAGCAAGGAATTAGCCCTTTGGGCAAATTTAGAAATTTAGAAATTTAGAAATAAAAAATTATGAAAAGTATGAAAAATTCAATTTTCGCAGTATGTATCTGCTGTCTTCTGTTTTCGGCTTGTTCAGAAGACCCTATCGGACAATATTCGGTTGATAGCACGCCACCGAAGCCGGTAAGTAATCCGCAGGTAACCAACTTTAGAGGTGGGGCTACGATTACTTACGACCTGCCGGACGAAACAGACCTGTTGTGTGTGCAGGCGCAGTTTACGTTGCCGAACGGAAAAAAACAGGACATCAAAGTGTCTTCGTTTTCCAATGTGCTTACGGTAAAAGGGTTTGGCCGCTCTCAGGAATATACATTGTCGTTGGTTGCCGTTGACAAGAGTCAAAATGAATCCACGCCGGTGGAAGTTCTCATTAAACCGGATGACGCCATCATTTATGATGTCGTAAATAGTGTGGAGACTAAAGTATCCTTCGGTGGTTTTAGAGTTAATTGGGAAAATGCGACACAAGATGAGGTAGTAGTCACATTCTTAAAAAAGAATGCAACAGGTAAATACGAAATGGTAGATGCTATTTACTCCACCGAACAAAATGCGCAAAGAGCAATTCGGGGACAAGAGGCCGTACCGACCACCTTTGCCGTATTTGTCAGGGACAAATACAATAATCATACCGATACGGTGGATTTTGAACTGATGACACCTTATGTTGAACAGTTGATTGACAATAAGAATTTTAGAGAAATGCCGTTGTTGCCTGCGTTCTCGCTGTATAGCTGGAGCTATCCGAGTTTGAGCGTACTATGGGACGATGTCTTAGTAGCGGTGGGCTCAGCATACCAAACAGTTTATCAATTTAATGCCGCTCCCGCTGACATCAATAAATATTTTACCATGGATTTAGGCGCGAAAGTGAAATTGTCCCGATTCAAGATGTGGGGCAGGACGGACTATTATTTCAGACTGTACCATCCTTTAGATTTTTACCTAATGGGCACCAATGATTTGACGGTTGCTCAAAATTCGGCAAGCACAGACGCGGAATGGGGCGGACCAATCATCAATTGTATTTCGCACCGTCCGTCGGGATTGGGTGCCGATGTGGAGGCAATAGGTGAAGATTTTGAGTATGCCGCTGCAGGAGAAGAATTTGAATTTACCGGCGATGAACCGGCTGTACGGTACATCCGGTTCAAGATGAGAGAAAATTGGAATAGCACTCCCGGTGCCCCCTGTCATATTGCCGAATTAAGATTTTGGGGCGAACCAATAGCAGAGTAATAATTTAATAAAAATAGATGATATGAAAAATTTTGGTTTCTTTATTTGTATGATTCTCTTGGTCGGTTGCGCCGAGATGAACGATAAGCACGATGAATTTCTTGCCAGAGGCGAGACGGTTTACATCGGGAAAGTAGATTCAGTATTAGCTTTTCCGGGAGACGGAAAGCTGCTGCTGAGGTATTGGATCAGCGACCCGCGTGCAAAAAATGTGACGGTCTATTGGGGCTTCAATGATGCTAATTCCAAAGTATTGACTGTCGCACAACATACGCCCGAAGAAGCGTTGGAAGTGATTCTCAGCACAGCGGATGGTCTGACGGAGGGTAATGCTACGTTTCATTGGGTTACGTCCGACCTACATGGAAATAAATCCATGGTGTTCGAATCGCTCGCGAGCATATACGGCAGTCTTTACTCGGAGGACTTGATCAGCAGGCGCATTATTGGAGCCATTCTTGCCAATAATGGAGATATAGTTATCACACTGGCAACCTCCTCGTCAAGTGAAGAAATCGGCATCGAATTGTTTTATACACGAACAAACGGTACTGAGACGGCAGAATATTATCCGCAGTTGGGAACATCCCTGACTTTAAGTAATGTGGACTACACCAAAGAAATCCGTTACCGGACTTTGTTCAAACCGACGCCGACAGCGATAGATTCCTTTGCTACAGAACCGCAGAAAATCACAGTACGAAAAGTACTATCAAATATCGTTTTGAATAAACCCACGACTACAAGCAGTGTCTATCTAAACGACCCCACATACGCAGGTGATAAATTTGTTGACGGTAATCCCACCTCAACACAGTGGTTTCAAGCAGCCGACGGTACTGTACACTGGATTGAGATTGATTTGCAGGGAACATTTACTATCGGTGCAATTCAAATATGGAAAAATGTTACTTCCAATACCAGTCAACTTATTCCACGATTCAATTTTCAGGTAGATGTTAACGGCGAATGGGTGACCGTAGTTTCCGAAACCAATGGACCCGTAACGCCGTACTACAAGGACTTTAATGCCATTTCAACCGGTAAAGTCAGGTTGTATATTCCTGCCTACACAAACAACTGGGCACGTCTTCGTGAAATAGAAGTGTATGAAGTAATCGAATATTAAGCGAATTTTAACAAAGTTTCGGAGATTGTTGAAAATCTCCGAAACTTTTGTAAAAACAATATCTATGAAAAGGAAAGTATTTTTTAAAAATTGTCTTTTGTCTTTTGTTGTATTGACCTCTGTAGTACAATACACTAAGGCACAAAAGTTGCAAATTGACGCCGATTTTCCCGGAGGGAACATCAAGATGCTCAGCATTGACGGTGATACCGTCAAAATAAAACAGGACGCGCGGGATACCGACGGTTGGTGGTTTTACTGGTCGTTCCGAGTCCGCGGGGCAGAAGGGCGGACACTGAACTTCGTTTTTGCGAATGATGTTATCGGTACACAGGAAACCGCTGTCAATAAGGAGGCTTATTGGCCATCGTCATGGGATGACGTTATTAGTACACGGGGACCCGCTGTCAGTAGTGACGGAATGAACTGGCATTGGCTTTCCAACAAAACCGGTGCCTCAAGAAAGAAATTTTCATATACATTCGGTGCCGACGAAAAAGAGGTTTATTTCAGCCAGTGCATCAATCACACGGAAAAGAATCTTAACCTGTTTCTGGAAAAATACAAAAAACATCCCGCTCTGAAAGTCAAAACGCTTTGCAAGTCGGAAAAGGGACGCAATGTTGAACTGTTGCGGATTGGCAAAAACAAAGCACCGTTTAAGGTTTTTCTTTCTTCGCGGCATCACAGCGGCGAGACAATGGGAACTTACGCTATGGAGGGCATTATCGAAACCATCCTTTCCGATACCGAAGACGGTAAATGGCTGCGTGACAACGTCGATTTCTTTATGGTTCCGTTTGTTGACAAAGACGGCGTGGAAGACGGCGACCAAGGCAAGAACCGCAAGCCACACGACCACAACCGCGATTATATTCAACGGAAGCGTCATTCAGTCAAAGCCATTACGGAACAAGTCCCGAAGTGGGCGGACGGCAAACCGCTGTTTGTTATGGACCTGCATTGTCCGTGGTATCGTGGAAACGACGAATCTATTTATTTTTTCGCTAAATCCCTGCGGGAAGAGGTTCAACGTTTCGGAGCGATATTGGAAAAGGAGCGCAAAGGAACAATTCCGTATTGGGAACGGAACAATAGGTTTTTGCCTTCAAGGGATCCGAATCTGCAAAGATGCGATGAATGGGGCGCAACGCTTCCAAACGCCGTTTTTTCTGCAACATTGGAGGTTTCGTTTGCCAACGCCGAAGGTGACATCGTTGTCGATGCCAATTCTACACGTAAACTCGGGAATGATTTAGCGCACGCCATCCGTGCTTATTTGGAAACATTGAAATAAAACAAATTGGGATGAAAAATCAAACACGGAGAGATTTTATTATACGTTCTGGCTTGGGCACAATCGGTCTAATGGTCGGAACACACGCAATTGCGGCATCATCAGAGGAAACAAGCCGGGAATCAAGCGCCGGAATGTATAATTTTTCACGCAAAATACCGGTTGATGCTATGAATTATGACATTGTGGTCATCGGAGGAGGTCCGGCAGGCGTAGCGGCATCCGTATGTAGCGCACGCTTGGGTGCAAAGGTTTTGTTACTTGAAGCTACCGGTTGTTTGGGCGGAATGGGTACCTCCGGATTGGTCACATGCTTCGATCCTATGTCCAACGGCGAACAAATGTTAGTCGGAGGGTTGATGCGGGATATCATCGAAACATTGTATCAACGCGATTCTCTTATCCCCGATATTGACCCAGATAACTGGCGCAAAAAACTCAACAAGTGGACTCCTTATCAGGTAGAAGGCTACAAATTGTTATTGGATGAATTGGTTGTTGGGGCAAATGTTAATGTTCAATTTTTCACAAAAGTGATTGATGTTGATGCCGACAGTAAAAAAGGCCGGGTAACGGGAGTTATCACTCATAACATAGAAGGATGCCATTATATCAAGGCAAAAACGTTTATTGACTGTACCGGCGACGGTGTTATTGCAAAGCTGTGCGGAGTAGTGTGTCGGGATGCCGGCACAGACACTCCGCATATCATGCCTTCCACTTTAATGTCGCTTTTTACAGGCATTAACTGGGATAAATTTACCGATCAAGACCAATGGGGCAAAAATGGAACGGCAATAAAAGACGGTCATTTCACACAAATAGACCGGCATCTTTCCGGAATGAATCATGTAAGCAAACTGACGGGGAATTTAAACGGTGGTCATGTATTCAATCTAAATGCCTTGCGGTGTAAGGATTTAACGGATGGGATGATATTGGGCAGAAAAATTGTTCAGGAATACAAAACGTTCTACCAAAAATACGTCAACGGATGTGAAAACATCGAACTTGTTATTACAGCCGATGTTATGGGGATTCGTGAATCCAGAAGAATATTGGGAGAATATGAATTGAATATTGACGATTATGTGGAGAGAAGAAAATTTTCCGACCAGATAGGCGTATATTCCAAATTTTTAGATAACCATCCTTACGATACTTCTCAGGCGGAATACGACCGGTTTAATGCAGCAAGAGCGCTCGGCGCCAAAACGATGTACAAAAGCGGCGAATATTTCGGACTTCCTTATGGGATTCTTGTACCCAAAGGCGGATGGAAAAATTTCTGGGTCGCAGGCAGATGTGCATCCAGTGATGTCAAAGTACATGGGTCAATTCGAGTTCAGCCTGCCTGTTCAATGATGGGACAGGCAGCAGGTACAGCAGCCGTACAATCCATCAAAACCGGTCAACCGGCTAACGATTTGGATACGGAAGCATTAATCAGAACATTGAGAGAAGCTGGTGCTATTTTACCGCAAACCACCTTGTCAAAAAAAATGACACGAAATTGATGTGAAGTGTCAAGTTTCAATCAACACAATGAACAAAAATCAATTCATTCAACGTTTGTTTGCTGTCATGATTTTGACAGCAGTAGTGGCTTTTCAGGTGAAAGCCGAAGTGAAACTCCCTGCTGTGTTCGGGGATAATATGGTACTGCAACAGCAGTCGCAGGTGGCTGGGTGGACGACTCCAACGGAAAAACACGGTCTTGCCAAAACAAATCCATGAAAAACTGTAATATTTTTTGAAAAATAGTTGGAGTGAATAAAAAAAGTATTACTTTTGCCCCCGCAGTGCACAATCGTGCCGACAGCATAGATAAATAGTTCGGGCGCTTAGCTCAGCTGGTTCAGAGCATCTGGTTTACACCCAGAGGGTCGGGGGTTCGAATCCCTCAGCGCCCACGAACTAATAGAGTCCCTTCATTTAAGTTCACAAAAATTTTTTAAATAGCACCTAAAAAAAAGAATTAACCATTTTTTTTCCTATTTTTGCGCCCGAAAATCGAATTTTTTTATGAAAATTGAATGTATGAAAATGAGAGACTTTATTCCTGCTTGTATTTTGTCGTCTTTTTTGTTCTTTTGTTTTTTGTGTGGGATTCTTGCCTGCGGGCTTGTGTCTTGCTCAGATGAGCACTTTATTAGGGAGCGCTCATACAGACGGATTGTAGAGAATGACTTGAAGGTGAAATTAGAAAATCTTTCCTACGGCGAGCAATTTGAATCCATTGTCGCCGAAGAATGTCAAAATCAGCGAGAACGTGAAGCTTTGAGTTTCCTTTTTGCATATATGCCTTTGTGCGATATAAGTGACTATCCTTCAAAACTTTATATAGATGCTATCCGGACAGCTTTCAAAGCGAAGGAAGAGTTTCGCTGGGGTAAAATCATTCCTGACGATGTATTTAGACATTTCGTATTACCTATTCGGGTGAATAATGAAAATTTAGACTCTGCGCGGACAGTTTTCTATGCAGCACTAAGGGAGAGGGTGAAAGATTTGCCCATGCAGGAAGCGGCACTAGAGGTAAACCATTGGTGTCACGAGAAGGTTATCTATACACCTTCCGATGGTCGCACTTCTTCGCCTTTGGCATCGGTGCAGACCGGATTTGGGCGTTGTGGAGAGGAAACGGTCTTTACGGTGGCAGCCTTGCGTGCGGTTGGTATCCCTGCTCGTCAGGTTTACACGCCACGTTGGGCGCATACGGACGATAATCATGCTTGGGTGGAAGTCTGGGTGGATGGGAAATGGTATTACTTGGGTGCTTGTGAGCCGCAGCCAAAACTGAACGTGGGATGGTTCAGCTCAACGGCGCAAAGGGGAATGTTGATGCACGCACGTGTTTTTGGCAACTATACAGGTGAGGAAGATATTATTCAGAAAACAGATTGCTTGACAGAAATAAATGTGACCGCTAATTATGCACCGGTAGAGCGTGCTTACGTGAGGATACTGAATCCAGACGGTAAGCCTGTTGAGGGTGCTCTTGTGGAGTTCAAGATATATAATTATGCGGAGTTTTATACTGCTATTTCTGCAAAAACAGATGGGAAGGGTGCGGTATTCGGTACATTCGGGAAAGGGGATTTATTGGTTTGGGCATCAAAAGACGACAAATACGGGTTTAGAAAAATTTCTGTTGGGAATGAGACTTATCCAGTGGAAATATGCTTGGATAAAAGTCGAGGCGATGAATACGTCGAATCAATAGATATTGTTCCGCCGGTAGCGAGCAAAGCGGACATTGTTCTGACAAAGGAGGAAGTGGCTGAAAATGGCAAGCGATTAGCGGTTGAAGATTCGGTGCGAAACGCCTACCTTGCGACTTTTGCCTCTGCTAGTGGTTCGTCTGTTGTGCAGGAATTGACAGAGAAGTTAAAAGCTACACCTCCGCAGTGTCAGCGAATACAGAAGGCTTTTAATTTGGCTCGCGGCAATTGGCGGGAGATTTGTAAATATCTGTTGGCATTGAGTCCCGAGCAGTTGGAACAGGGATTGGATTTGCTGGATTTACTACGTGAAAAAGATTTTAGGGATACCCCTGCGGAGGTGTTGCTGGATCATGTGAATTATTTGTATCCTGAAAAAGAGAAGGTGCAAACACAGGCAGCGTTTGACGCACAACTATGGAAAAGGTATGTCATGCGTCCGCGTGTAGCTAACGAATTGCTTACATCGTGGAGGAGTTTCTTGCGGTCGGAATTGGAAAATGTAGATGGAATAACTAACATCATTCAACTTGCGGGAAATGTCAAAATCTTTGACGGATATAATGTCCAAAAAATACCGATGAGTGCCGTGGGAGTGCATCAATTGAAAGTGGCAGACCGCAAGTCTCGCGATATTTATTTTGTGTCCCTCTGTCGCAGCGTCAATATTCCTGCCCGTTTGGAAGAAGTTACTGGCAGACTACAATACTATCAGAACGGAGAATGGATAGATGTGAATTTTGAAACACCTGACCTTGTTGAAAAAAAGCCACGTGGGTCATTAAATCTTGTCTATAATAGTGATGAACAGGGTGTTAGTGATCCAAAGTTTGAGTCCCATTTTACGCTCGCCGATTTGAGTGAGCTTCGCATCCATACGTTAAATTTCAGAAATCGAGAAGGGATTGAAGGTACGATGTCTTTAAAAGGAAGATTTTCCAAGCCGGTGGATTTGGAGCAAGGATATTATCTCTTGACCACCGGCACTCGGTTGGCGTCCGGCAAAGTCTTGGCAACCCTATCGGCTTTCAATATGAAGGTCAATGAAGGGGAGATGACAGATGTGCCTTTGCTCATGCGTAAAGATATGGCGGACCTGCAAGTAATTGGGAATATGAATGTGGAACAACAGTACATAAATGCCAATACGATGAAGGAATCGTCGATATTGAATTTTACAGGTCGGGGATTTTTTGTTTTGGCCTTTGTAAACGTGACGCATGAGCCGAGTAATCATTTAGTACATAGCATATTAGAAAAAGATTGGTATTTACCTACCCTTCTTCTTTATCCGAATCAAACTGAGGCTGAGCAGTTTAGCAAGCTAAAATTGCCGCCTTTGCCACAAAGAGTAGGCCTCGGAATAGACAAGGAACAGCGGATTTTGACTGCTGTGTGTGAAGAATTAAAATTAAAGAATTTTGAATATCCCCTTGTTATTATATCGGATAGTTTTGGTCGAATAGTATTTTTCTCAGAGGGATATAATATAGGTATGACAAGTTTAATTTTGAAATATAGGCATCAATTAGGCATGCGGTAAAGCGCCTCATAGCAAGGGAAACTCAAAAAAAGACTTTTTTTTATGTTTTTCAGCATGTTTATTTGTGTGATTAAAAAAATTATATTACTTTTGCAGCACGGATTAAAACTCACTTCTTAGTTTACTATTCTAGTTGCTATTCTTAGCGTACTATTCTATGCAAACGGAGGGGGACTAACCCGACGAGATAAAAAATAATTCAATACGGTTTATTATGAAATTTAGTAGAGAGGATGTACTGGCAGGTGCCTTTAGGGTTTATATGAAAGTGGGGTATGACACCACGACGGTGTCTCACGTACAGCGTGAATTAAGAGCATCAAGAGGTGCTATCTATCGTTTTTTTACAAACATGGATGAAGTATTCCATGCAGTGGTTGAGGAGTATATAAGTAAGCCTTTTCGGAGTCTTATTGAGCAAAAGGGCACAGGTATAAATCTCCGAGATTTGATCGACAGCGTGGTCGAAAAACAAGAGAGCTTGGATGATTTCGCCGCACAATTAGGTGTTACACGCGAGCAATATCTGGATTATCTCCTCTTGGTATTACAAGCGGCAAAACACGAGCCCGATTTTGTTGCCCGTGAGCAGCAATTCCGCAATGAAATAATTCAGATTTTGGAAAAAGCGATGCAAGTTAGCGTAAAAGAAAACCAAATCAGGAGTGATATAGCTCACAAGCCTATCGCTGCTGTCTTTGCTGACTTATTGTTAGCATCTATGAGAAACGCGGATTTTGGAATCAATGTGCAGGAAAATTTATTGGCTGTGTATGATTTAATAAAAAAGTAATTATGTGTTATAATGAGAGTGATTTTTTTAGTAGAGAGTGTAATTTCTTAAGTTTTACGATTATTAATCTAATTTTTGTATTGTGAATATTTTTGTTGCAAAGCTAAGTTCGTTGACAAGGGGCAAAGACTTGGCGGCTCTTTTCGAAGAGTATGGTACTGTTAACTCTGCAAAAGTTATTTTTGACAGAGAAACGGGGAATTCAAAGTGTTACGGATTTGTTGAAATGCTCAATGAATCCGAAGGGGTAGATGCAATCAACGCATTGCACGAAAGCGAGTTTCAAGGGAAACCCATCATTGTGAAGGTGGCTCACCGCGGTGAGAATGGAGCTGAACAGACTCATATTCAAGGGATTGAAGAGAAAGAAAGGTCAGAACAGCCAGAAGAACAGCCGGAATAGGTGAAGCCAAAATTACTTAACATTCAGATGGGCGCGACGATTTGCGCCCTTTCGTTGTTTATGTCCGCTGTTTAGACTCACGATACCGCCTTTTCCCACTCCTCCATCATGGCGGCAATGCGTTTATTGACTTCTTCGTACTCCCTGTAAATCTCTACATTGAAATCGTCCCCGTTCATTTTTTCCGCTAAGGACGCCTTTTCCTTTTCTAAACTTTCAATTTCGACTTCCAACTTTGCCATCCGCTGTTGGGTCTTTTTGATGTCCTGTTTCTGCTTTTTCTGCTCCTCGAATGACTGCTTGCCAATCTTTGCTTGAGCTTGCTGCTCGGACTTTGTAGATGAGGCACCTATATTTACAGAGGTATTTGCCGATAGATTTGTCTGGGGGGGAGGAATGCTTTTTCCACTTTTACCATTTTTAAAAGCCTCGTATTCTCTGAAGCAGGCAATCTTCTTGGATTCTAGAAAGTCCTGTACGCCTCCCAGATACTCTTTGATGCCATGATTGGCAAACTCATACACCTTGTCTGCCAGACCGTTCAAAAAATCTCTGTCGTGTGACACCACTAACACCGTGCCTTCAAAGTCTTTCAGGGCTTGTTTCAAAATGTCTTTGGTGCGCATATCCAAATGATTGGTCGGCTCATCGAGAATCAGTAAATTGTACGGCTCCAAGAGTAAACGCACCATTGCCAAGCGGGTACGCTCGCCACCCGACAAAACCTGTACCTTTTTGTCCACATCATCACCCGAAAACAAGAAAGCACCGAGAATATCGCGCATCTTTTTGCGTATCTCCCCAACCGCCACTCTATCCACTGTTTCCAAGACTGTCAACGACTCGTCCATTAAATCTGCTTGATTTTGAGCGAAATAACCGATATTTACGTTGTGGCCGATTTTCAATGTGCCGGTATAAGGAATTTCGTTCATGACCATCTTCACCAAGGTTGTTTTTCCTTCGCCATTTTTACCGACAAGGGCAATTTTTTCCCCTCTTGCGATATCGACGTCCACATCGCGGAGTACTAATTTCTCGGCGTAAGATTTTGTCAATCCCCGTCCCGTCAGGACAAGTTCACCGGAACGTACAGCCGGTTGGAAGCGGATGCGAATGTTTGAGGTATCCTCTTCGTCCATCTCAATGCGTTCTAATTTGTCTAATTGCTTGATGCGGGACTGTACCTGCACGGCTTTCGTGGCTTTGTAGCGGAATCTATCAATGAAATCCTCCGTGTCTTTAATCTGCTTCTGTTGATTCTGGTAAGCCCGCAACTGTTGGTCGAAACGCTCTTTGCGCAATTCGGTGTATTTAGTGTAAGGCACGCGATAGTCATGTGCATTACCGGAAAACAGTTCTATGGTACGTTTCGTCACATTATCTAAGAAGGCTCTGTCATGGGACACCAATACCACGGCACCCGGATAGGTCTGCAAAAACGACTCTAACCACGTGATGGACTCAATATCCAAGTGGTTTGTCGGCTCATCTAATAAAAAGATATGCGGTTTTGTCAGTAATATTTTCGCCAGCTCAATGCGCATACGCCACCCACCGCTAAATTCCTCGCATTTTCTATCCATGTCCCCCGAAGTAAATCCCAAACCTTTTAGAACCACTTCCACTTCGGCATCTACGCTTCCCTCACCGCTTATCGCTAACTGCTCTGTTTTTTCTGCAATTTTATCTATGAGCTTGGCATAAGAGTCAGTCTCATAATCCTGTCGTCCAAGTAGTTCTTCGTTTAAGCGTTCCAATTCTGCTTTCAATTCAAAAAGGGTGGCAAATGCTTTTTCTGCTTCTTTGCGCACAGAAAGCCCGTCTTTATAGAGCATCGTCTGTGGAAGATAGCCAATTTTCAGGTCACCCGCTTTGCTGATAACGCCTTCTGAGGGTTGTTGCAAACCGGCTAACATCTTTAACAGTGTGGACTTTCCGGCACCGTTTTTCCCTGTGAGACCGATTTTGTCACGCTTATCTATCATAAAAGATATCGAATTTAATAGGTAGAACCCACCGAACACCACGCTTACATTGTTTATTGAAATCATATCTACCGAATAAATTTTGTGTTAATTTTGTTATTTATATATCAACCTTGGGTTAATTTGGGGGTGCAAAGATACAACTTTAAGAAAAAAACTCTAAATTTGCGACCGATATTAATTAGAAATCATTCAGGTATTAAGAAAAATGGGATGGAAGGAATTTATTTTTGCCTTCCTGCTTGGATGCCCTTTCTTGTTACAGGCACAGGCGCAGGAAGATGATGAAGGAGGTGTGGCGCATAATTTACGCTTGGGGGTAGAAGCGGGTGTAAATATGTTCGGTGGGAGCTCTACAAAGCCCGATAGAATACGTGAAAGCAACTCCTCTTATACTTACGAGGATGCCACTTACAACACTTCGGGAACAGATGTCGAGTATATCGGCGCAAAAGCGGAATATTTCGTTTGGAACAATCGCATCGGTCTGGCTGTGGGACTTCGTTTTTCCCACTCTTCAACGACATTTGATACGAAAGGGGAGTACTTTATGTGAAATATAAAAGAAGAAGGGCTTACGACGAATTATGTGAGAATTCGTGACATAAATCAAGACGTTTATTCGCTTGGAATACCCTTGGAGATACGATTTTTTCCCGGACAGCAAGACTATGCTGTTCAAAGTTATTTTAAATTCGGGGCAGTATTTAATCGCCGCATTTATCTTGACCACGATGTAAATTTCTATAAAAAAAGTATGGGTAAATACGAAAGTACTGTCGGTGAGCAGCTAAAAAAGCCTGACGCATATCACGCGTATGTTTACCCTGCCTTTGGTCTTAAAATAGGTCGCGGAGAGTATCCGTGGGGAAATATAGAGATGTATATTCCCGTGACAGTGCGTAACAGCGTGTCTTCGTTTGTGAAGGTAAGTGCCGGATTTGGAATACAACTTTCTGTGCAACTGCCTGTTGGTAAGCATACTTCGATAGGAGAGGAATAACAGTTTAGACAAAAATGGCTCGTAATAAAAAATGATAATCATGAAAAAAACGTTGTTTGCTTTTTATAGTTTCCTTCTATTATTGAGTTTTGGATGTAGTAGTAATGATGCTAATATGGATGGTACCATTTTTATTCCTGATGAGACCAATCTTTCCCTGCCAGCTTATACAGAGTGGGGATATAATACGTTTGGAGCAAAATATGAACGTTCCTATTTCCTTGTGGCAAAGAACGTTGTGCCCTGTAAAATAACGTATAGAAACGATTCGTTGAATTTTGTATTGATAGGACATTGGGGGACGGACTCTTTCGAAAATTATGGTCAGGGTCCGATGAGGCTGGCTTTTTCTTTTCCCATGCCGTTAATAAATGATTACACAGGATTGGCTACCTTGGACGGGAAAGTCATAGTTCTGCCCGATGAGCCTTGCGTTGTGACCATGGTAAAAGGGAACAGTACAGAAACAACGCTTGTGCCTATAAGTGGCAAATTAACATTCAAACGGGCACAGTTATTGGAGGTTGATGATGTGGTTGACAGGGTGATTCTATCTGGCACTTTCAATCTGAAATATCTTGTGAGCGGTCTGCAGGAAACTTTCTCCGAAGGACGTTTCGATATTGCCATCGGCGACCCTGATTTTTGGTATGATAAATAAAATAGTATCCTGTATTTTGCAATATTTTTCCGTAAACGGCTTTTAGATTATTTTTCCCTTGCTTCGTGCATCATCAAATCTTCGATTACCTTAGTCAATTCTGGCCAAGGCATCTTTTCGGTCACATATTCTTGTGTCCCATTAGGGTCGTTAATCCACGTATTACTGCCATTTTCGTTTACGACGATATGTCCTTTTACGGTATTGAAATATCTGTCAGTACCCCGTACGGCAATTAGGGTGGTAGCTTGGTCCCAACTACAGCGTCCTTCTGGATTGTCTTGTGCCAAACAGATTGTAAACACGTCTTTAGCAGGTGTATGGGCAATGTTGGAAGCTATGAGCCTTTTGCCGGTAAGGAGCTTACATCCTATTTCTCCACCAAGAAAGAGGATGCGGGTAGGCCACTCCTTCGCAATGAAATCAGAGGCTTTGGCATCAATATATAAATTATATTCTCGTCCTTCCGGAAAAGCACCGACCATAGATACCAAATGATGCACTTTTTTAGCTATTAACTGCTTGCCATCCAAAGGACTAAGCTCGTCAGCGGGCGATTTCAATAAATCTCTCATATTCGTTAAGAAGCCAACCGTAACAATCACTATTGAATTGTCAGCTGCTGCTGCTAACAAGCGACGATACACTTTCACAGCATCTTCGGCATCCGTCGTGGACTGAAGTTTATGAGGATAATTAGCCACCAAAGATTCCGTCCACTTTATTTGATGACCATCCGCCTCATTAGCACCTGCGAGCGGTGCACCGATTGGAAGGTCTCCACGCCCATAATAGGTATTAATAACGTCAATGCAAGGTCCTGCTAAATAATACCGGTTGCTGGCAATCGTACCGACAATTTTCGCTTCACCACTGTCGGCAAGAGCATGTAGGAGGGTCAATGCACCTACGTCATCGTAGTCTGGCGATAAATCCGAATCAAAAATGATAGACACTTGTGCACAAGTTCCCTCTGTCGCTTGCTTACACGAAAATATCGAAAATATCGCAAACATTGTAAGTATAAAAGTTGGGACTAAGTTCGTTTTCATAACCTTTATTTTTACAATTTGTGTTTAATTTATTGCGTGTTTATCCCTCCAAATCATGGTATTTATAATTTGTATTTGCTGTTGTTCGTTCACTTTGCGGGACATTTCCTATTCGGATAGAATTGAATTACGTATCATTTTTCATTCGGATAGGGATGATGGCTACATGTTTCAGAAAAGGACTTGAGCCATATCAATAACCGGCCACGGTTGGGCTTTTTTCCAATCACCACGGGTAAAGTCAGGTACATCCACCGAGTTGCTCCGATTGTTAAGCGAAATCTCGCTCAGTTCCGTGATGCACGACCAGGTGACCCCGTCGTAAACATCCTGGTCCAAGGGAAAACCTTTTTGCAGACAATAAATCAAACGCCAGATCATGGTATAATCCATTCCACCGTGACCACCAATGTTTTTGGCCTTTTCGCCGATAAATTTGTTGAGCGGGTGGTCGTATTGTTTCATCATGGCTTTAAAATCATCCGATTTCAAAAACTGGTGGGCATGGGGGTCTAATGCTATTTTTTCTTCCGGATATTTGATGGCGTAGCCTTTTGTCCCGACGAGTTTATGGATACGGTCGTATGGTACTGGCGAGGAGGTATCATGTACAACAAGCAACGTGTGACCAGTGACGGTATGTAGCATAGTCTGTGTAATATCGCCCATTTTGTACGCGAACTTAGCTTCGGGAGAACCTTCTCCGTATAGTTTTTCAGCATACGACGACAGACCGTATTGTTTGGTGGACATGGAACTCAGGTAATCAATACTGTCGCCACGATTGATGTTCATGATTTGAGCGATTGGCCCCAGTCCATGTGTAGGATAAGGGTCGCCGCTATGTTTTTTGCTGTATTCTAGTCGCCACATTTTGTAATATCCTTCTTTTTTGAGTTTCAGGTCTCTCAAATCGTGAATATAGGCACCTTCACCGTGAAATATTTCGCCGAATAAGCCTTTTCTGGCCATATTCAGGGTAGTCAGTTCAAAGAAATCATAACAGCAGTTTTCGAGCATCATGCAATGGCGTTGGGTTTGTTCGGCTGTATCCACTAAAGCCCAGCAATCGCTCACAGTGAGAGCGATGGGCACTTCGGTAGCCACGTGTTTACCGCATTTCATCGCATACAGTGAAATGGGAACGTGCAATTCCCAAGGTGTTGAATTGATAATAACGTCTATATCCTTACGTTCGCACACTTTTTTCCAATCTTCTTCGCCCGTATAAACGGCAGCTTGGGGTCTTCCGGCCTTTTTCAGGATATTTTGGGCATTTTCTATACGAGCGGGCATCAAGTCGCAAAGAGCCACGATTTTGGTGCCTTCTGTATTGGCAAAGCTGTTCAAATGTCCACCACCGCGTCCCAATCCTATGAAGGCCGCCCGCACTTCGGGAATCGGGTCACAACGCAAGCCCATCGCAGATTTGCCTGTCCTTGGAAGTGCTGGAGGTATTGAGGGCATTGGGGGCATTGGTGATCTTGGGGGGGTAGGTGGTGGCTGCATAAGACTGTTGCTCACTTCTCCGCTCTTTGTCATAGCAGACAAATCTCCTGTCATACCTATGGCAAGCCCACCAAACAGGGACTTCTTCAAAAATTCTCTCCGTGTTTTCATATTCTTTTTACTTTTCGAGGTGTTTTATTTTTCGAGTGCATTTCACTTTCGAGCGCAAAAGTAAATGAAAATTCTAAGATTTCCAAGAGCATGAATAAAAACAAATAAAAAACTATTTTTACAGAGGGAAGGTACAACACTAGGCAAATTTATCCCACTAATCCAATAGATATTTTATTGTGTATCAAATGTTTGAATTTTTTTAAGGGTAGAATAGTTAAACAACTTCTTGTAATAATCTTGTTTGTTTTTTCAAATTGCCTTTCAGTGATTTTAGTTTTTTCTCCAATTTGACAAGTTTAGTGCTTTTCGAGTCAATAGTAGCAACTTTTGTTAAAACAATTCTTGCAAAAAAGGCAAAATCGGCAAGATTGGGCTTTAATAAATCAATGCTTCTGTCAATTTGTTCTATTGCTCGGATCATATCAGAACCTTTTAATTCAATAAAATACGATTGTTTTTGCTCACAATTCAGAAGTAGAAAGTCACATTTTGCACCCTTGTCTGCAATCAATTTGCCATCAACAATATATTTTGCCAAATGATTTGAACTTTTGTTAGTGTATTTGTATTCAGAAGTTCCTTTATCTTTGAAAGTTACAATTTTATGTTCTTCGTGTTGAAATTCTGCATGCTTATCAAATGCTTTACAATTACATTTAGCCACTGATTTAGGTTGTTTCATATTGGTACAAATAATCAAATTCTTCGTTAATCTCTCGTGAAACAGCATCTAATTGTTCCACCTGAATCATATCTAAATCTTTGTCTATCAATTCTTTTATTGTTCCGTTCTGAACAATGCCTGCAAAAATATCATCAGGATTTAACCATAATTTTTTACGAACTTTCAACACAACTTTCTCAGAATGATCCTTTCCAGCTTTGTTTGCTAACATCAAGTTATTGATTGTTGCTAAAATATAGGGACTATGTGTTGAAATCAAAAGTTTATTATATTCATTTTGATTACTCAATGATACCAAACTTTTTGTTAACTGCATCTGTGATACAGGAAATAAATTTTGTTCGGGTTCTTCAACGATATTGATAAATGCAGTTTTGTTGAATTTACACGAAAGTTCAGATATGGCAATATGTTTTTGTTTCTCAGATAGATTCTTATCATTCCAAATTTCGCCAATCCCTTTTTGAAAATTTTTAATATCGCCACTGGTCATCTCGTCATTCGTTTTATTGTTCTGTACCAATTTTGACAAATAGTCCGACACCAAACATAAAGGCACGGAAGATTGAAAACCGCTTGCGGCTTCCGTCATCTTAATCTTATGAGTTTTATTTTTTATATACAACATCTCGTGCCGTTTGTTGTATTCAATCTCAAAATCTCCAATAGGTAGCATTAAACTATCTTTTAAACTTTCAGCAGCATTATAATATTCGGTAGTAAAATCTAATAATGAACCTGACAGTTTGAGGTCTTTTTTGGCATTCCTGACATAAGATACAAAGTTTCTTTCAGCAGGAACATACATTATTTGTGGCAGTTGATATTTGTTATCTGTTTGATTTTCAATGGATATTTCGTTATTTTTATATCTTATTGTGTATGCGTGTCCATAATATTCTATATCAGTGTTTGAATGAAGAAAATTTTCAATTCTGTGATATGGCAAAAAGAAATTTTTTAACCGATTTTCCCGTTCAAACCATTTTTTACTAGTGCCACGAAACAATGCCTTTTCAATCCATAAAAATGTAGAAATCAATTTGATGATTGTGCTTTTCCCAATGGCATTCTCGCCGATTAAAACGACCGTTTTTTTGATTTCTATTTCAGCGTTTGAAATGGGACCAAAATTTTTTATAAGAATCCTCTGTTGCATCGTTTCTGATTTTTTTTAGGGGCTATTCAACAATAAACCTATTATTTACACCATTAACCTCATGTTATACAGCTTGAGCGCAAAAGTAAATGAAAGTTCGGATATTTCCAAGAGCATGAAATAAAAATATAGGGCAACCGCACCCCAAAATTGCTATTCCCCAATGAGCACCACTACCCGTCTATTTTTCCTCTTGTTCGCTTCACTCGTATTGGGCAAAAGCGGCTCCGTTTCGGCTTTGGAAACGGTCGTGATACGGTTGGCAGCGATACCCTTTTTAATGAGGTAGGCTTTGGCATTGTCGGCACGCTTCTGCGCTATCAACACGTTGACGGCGTGGGTACCGAGATTGCAAGTATGACCTTCGATGACGATGTGCTTGTCGGGATAAAACTGTAGGAGTAGGTCGGCTTTTTCATCTAAGTCGCCCTTCTGCTGTGTTGACAATTCCGTGCTGTTCGACGTATAACTGTCTGCCGGTCGTTGCTGTATCTTCTCTTTCACTATCACCAACTCTTCCGCACGTTTCTGTTCCGCAATAGGCACCTCTTCTGCCAAACGCTTTTCTTCGGTGCGTTGTTCTTCCGCCAACCGTTCCTCCTCTGCATGTTTTTCTTCGACCAATCGTTCCTCTGCATCAAGTTTCTGCTTTTCCTCACGCTCTTGTTCAGTGAGCAGTTCCGTCTCTGCCAAACGTTTCTCCCCAGCTGCCTTGTGCTGGTGCTCGGCTTCGAGTGGGGCAGGGTCGGGCGTGGTGGATACGGGTGCGTGGGTTGCTTTCGCTGCTTTGCCTGATGGTGCGCCGAATACTATCCCTATTTTGATGCCTGCTGCGAGCGAGTTCAACTTGTCAACAAGGGATTTACCTGCGTTGGTGGATGTCAGCACCGAATTGGGCTTGTAGTCATCGCTACCGGAGTAGTCAATCAGAGGTGCGGCGGCGGACGGGCGGATGTTGTTCAGCCCGTAATCAAAATACAGTCCGCTGGAAAGGGATAACTTGTCGGTCAATCGCCACTTCAAGCCCACTTCCGCCGAAGCGAAAAAGGCGGTCTGCAGCACCAAATCACCCTTGTGACTTAAATCATTAGTGAACTCGCCGAAGCCCATGAAGTTCGGTTTGTTCAGCACAAACTCACCTGAGGCGTACTGCCCCTCGGTGCTCAGTTTGTCCGCACTGCTGCTGAATGACGCACTCAGCGGGATACCGACTTTGCCGCCCAATGCCGCATAAAATCCCTGCATGGCAGTGAGGTTAAACAAGCGCATATCCGTTTGAAAACGCAACATCAACGGGATGTTTAGCAAGATTACCTGCTGTTTGTCGCGGTAGCCGGTGAGCGTGTAGGTGTAGTCAAAATCTTCCGTACCGTCGTTGCGCAGGTAGGTTTCGCTCTGTGGGTCCAGCGAGCATTTCCCGTTGAACAAAGCGGCTTCCATACCCGTACCGAAGCCCCAACGTTCGTTGAAGCGGAAGGTGTAGCCAAGTCCCGCAAGCCCGCCCAGACCAAGATTGGTGCTGCCAGTGGTAGGACTGTAATTCAGGGTCGATATGCCACCACCGACATAGAACGAAAACCCGTGGTCTAATAGTTGCGACTGCTGTGCCGTCGCCCTGAAACATAAGGCAACGATGATGGTGATGATGGTGACGATGATGATATTGATGTTTTTCATACTTACTTAATTAAAAATTTAGAAATTTAGAAATTTAGAAATGTAGGAATGTAAGAATTAAAATGTAGAAATTTAGGAATGTAGAAATGTAGAAATTAAAATATTGCTCAATTGTCTGAACCGCGATTTTCATTGTCTGAACCATGATTTTAATAAGATTTACAAGATGGCCTTGCGGCTTTTTCCTTGCTATCTCAGCATACCCGAACAGGGTTCGGCTCTGCCTTCGATACGCTGCGTCAATTAGCAAGATGAAAGAGAATTGATTATCTTGTTAATCCTTTAATCTTGACAAAATCGTGGTTCAAACATTTTTTCAATTCCTCAATTTCTCAATTTCTACATTCCTCAATTGGGCGGGCAAACCCCGCCCCTACATTTATTCTACGGCCACTTTTACTGTTTTTCCGTCCACTGTGAGCAGATATACGCCGGCTGCTTGTGGGGCGGTGAATTGCACCTTACCATTGAGTGTCTGTCCGCTGCCGATAAGTTCACCGCTGATGTTGTAGATATGTGCCTGTCGGCCGTCGGTGGTGGGGCTTTCAAGCGTTACCTGTGCACCTTGCGCGACGGGATTGGGATAGGCTCGCAACGAAGACACCAACTCCAAAGTCACCTTGTCGGGACAGACGTGTAGTAATTTGCCATCGACGGTGGTTACTGCTACGCTGTAGTCGGCAGCGGGGTCGAGTAGGTCGGTGCGGCTGTTACCGGCACTGTACACCTGTTCGTCACCTATTAAGTGCCCGTCCTTGTACCATTGGTAGTCCGTGAACTTGTAGCCGCCGTTGTTGGCGGGGTTGTTGTTCACGTAAAGGACGTTGTTAAACTTCGTGCCCACGATGTCAGTAAAGGCAAAGGGACGCTCTATCTGCAAGGTGTACGGCTTCGTGCTGCCGTCGGTGGATTGCACGGTATAGGCGACCTCGTGAATGTCGGGGCGGGAAATGTCAACAGAGAAAGTGCTGCCCACCGTACCGTCGTAACTCACCTGCGAGCTGCTTTCTTCCAGCGTTACGGCGATTTGCACAGAAGTAGTGCCGCAATCAGCAAGGTAGAAATCGGGTTTGCCTGTCTGCGGCGTAACACCGCTCACCGCTACTGCACTCACGTCCGTGTTGTTGCTCGCAACGGTGATGGTGCGCGACACGTCCGCTGCCTGATAGTTCGAGTCGTCAATGTACGCCGTTACCGTTACACTGCCTAATTGGTAGAGGTGCAACAGCGTGTTCCGGCTCGCGTCTATGTCTGCCGACGCCGTGCTGCCACTGATGCGGAATTTCACCGATAGACCGTCCTCGGTAGTAGCGACAAGCGTGTATGTGTCGCTCTCGAGGCTGAGCGTGGACGAGGGCGTAAAGGTGATGGTTTGCGGTTTTGCCGTGATGTTCGCTGATTGCGTGCCAAATGCTGGTAGCGTGTAGTTGTCTGCATCTGCGCCACTGATTGACCACGTGCTTGCGGTAATGTTGCCTGACGTTTGTACGTCTTTGTTCGCGTAGGTAAGCACAGCAGAGAGCGTTACGCCGTCACCACCTATTACATTGGTTAAGCCGCCACTGTGGGTGGCTGCCGCTGTGCCGTCATATACCTTCGTAGGCGTTACCACTACGTTGTGCGTGAGGTCGAGTTTGTTGACGGTGAACGGTATGTCCACATAGCCACTTACAACGTCGGCGGGGTCTGTGGAGATGTTCAGGTTGTAGGTGCCCGCTTTCGTTGGTGGGGCGACATTGCTGTAACTCGTGCCGTCCGTTTCCGTGCCGGTGTAGAGCCATATCAATGCCTTTCCTGCCGTACCACCCGTTACGATTGCTGAGCCGCTTGCTGCGATTGGCGTTCTGTCGTAGGTTTTTGTGCTGACGCTCACGCCTGAGATAGTTACAGACGTTTTGCTCGTCACCTCAAACACGACGTTCGCGGAAATATCCTCGTAGTTCGCAGTGGTAATCGTGATTGCCTGTGTGGACGTATGGCCTGTGCTGCTCGACGTCGCGTCATAGCCGTACTCCAACGTATGACCGTCCGCGTTCAGTATCGGGGCGACCGAAAGAACTCCGTCGTTCGTGGTGAACGTGCCGAGAGTATAGGTTACCGTGCCGTGGTCGGTGGGTGCGAGTGTGATACCGCTTAAATCAGTGCTAAGGGTGCTGCCGCTTGTGCCTACCACCACCTGCACGCTCAAGCCCGTAGCCGACAGACCGCTTGACGCCTTGTTCACCGTGAGCGTGGCGATTACCTTCTCACCTGCTTCGTAGGTGCTTGTTGCATCCGTTAGAAGCCCGATTTTGAAGGTGCCGGCTGCTGTTACCGTGAGTATGCTACCGCCAATGCTACCTGTGCCTGTGCCGCCGCCCTCATCGGTGTAGGTCAGCGTGCCCGCGTATGGGTCAACGGTGAACAGACTGCTCACGAGTGACAAGTCTATCGTACTTCCGTCATAAGTAACCGTAGCCGTGCTGCCTGCGTTGCTTACAGAGATTTTGTCCACCTCGCTTGTAGGAGTGGAAGTAATTGTGTTCGACCCGGAAACGGACGCGGTTATAGTTTGCCCAATATCGGCTTCTACAAGTGCATAAGTGGTGCTGTTCGCGCCTGAGATGGGTGTACTGCCGCGTTTCCACTCGTAGGCAAGCGTAGTCAAATCAGCGAGGGCTGGGCTTGCAGTAAGCGAACTCGTTACTGCGGTCAAGATTTCGCCAAATACGGCGTTTCCGCTAATCGACACCGTGCCGCTGAGTTTTCTGTTGATAGTGCCACTGCCGCTTAGCGAGCCTGAGCCGGTATAAGTACCGTTATTTGTAAGTGTACCATTATTCGTAATCGTGCCGTTATTCGTAATCGTACCGTTATTTATCACCGTACCATTATTCGTAATCGTACCATTGTTAATAATCGTGCCATCATTTGTCAGCGTCTTGCCGCTTGGTATCGTGAGTGACGCGCCGTTTGGTATCGTAACCGTAGCTGTAGAGGGAAACGTCACGTCCTCATCCAACTCAACATCACCATGAACCTTACCGTTGTTGTCGATAACGGTTATGCCCTTAATCACTGTGCTGCTCGCGTTTACCAAATTGGTAAACACAATGCCGTTACTGTTCATGTCGAATGTGCCGCCCAAGGACCCCCCGCTGCCGGTGCCGATACCCGCACCACCGTCGGTACCTGTCGCCGTAACTGTGCCGCCGGTGATGTTTACCGTACCACCGTTGCCGTTGTCACCGCCGCCGATGCCAGCGCCACCGAACAAACCACCTATTGAAGTCACCATACCGCCGGTAATGGTTACCGAGACACCATCACCGCCCGTGCCACCACCGATGCCTGCGGCAAGGTCGCCACCTTGCGCTGTCACTGTGCCGCCGTTGATGGTAACCGTGCCGCCCGCGGCTCCTCGTCCGCCACCGATGCCTGCACCAGAGAGCACGCTTGTTGCCATAACCGTTCCGCCATTGATAGTAACCGTACCACCCGCACTGTAGTCACCACCTCCGATTCCCGCACATTGAGTGCCGCTTATTGCCGTAAGACTACCTGTGCCGTTAATTGTCAATATTGAGGTGGAGAGCACCGCCATGCCCGGTCTGCCGTTTCCGCTCTTTAATGTATTCGAGCCGCTTATGGTGAGGTTCACCGTTGCGCCTTCCATATCAAATGCACAGGCATTTCCTGTAGCACTAACGTCGATGCTCGCATCTGAAAGCGTGATGTTTGCCGTTGCACCGCTTGCTACCACGACCGTGTTTGTTGTCGTGTTGCCGCTAATGGTCACGTTCGCCCCGCCCAAAATCGTGTAAACATTGCCTGCGTACGTCCAGCCCGTGCCACTTGGCAGAGGATTGGGGTTGCTCATATCAATGGTCGTGCCGCCGTTGATGGTGCCACTGCCGGTTATCGTACCTGAGCCGGTATAAGTATCGTTATTTGTAAGTGTACCATTATTCGTAATTGTGCCGTTGTTGGTAAGAGTTCCGTCGTTAATAATCGTGCCATCATTTGTCAGCGTCTTGCCGCTTGGCACCGTGAGTGACGCGCCGCTTGGTATCGTAACCGTAGCCCCAGCGGGGAACGTCGCGTCCTCATCCAGCTCAACATCACCATAGACAGTACCGCTATTGTTGACAACCAGTATGCCCTTGGTCTTTGCGCTGGCATCACTCACCGAATTGGCAACCACAACGCCGTCACCGTTCATGCCGAGTGTGCCACCAGAACCGCTGTTGCCGCCTCCGATTCCCGCACCGCTGCCGCTGCCCGTTGCCGTCACCGTACCGCCGTTGATGTTAACCGCGGCGCCAGAACCGCCGCTGCCGCCGCCGATTCCCGCTCCGTTGCCGCCACTCGTTGCCGACACCGCACCGCCGCTGATGGTGATATTGCCGCCAGCGCTGTTTACGCCGCCGCCGATTCCCGCTCCGTTGCCGACACTCGTTGCCGTCACCGTGCCGTCGCTGATGGTGATATTGCCGCCAGTGCCGTTTACGCCGCCGCCGATTCCCGCGCCGCCGCCGACGCCCGTTGCTATCACCGTGCCGCCGTTGAGGATAATCGTACCGCCTGATTCATCTCTGTTACCGCCGATGCCCGCACCTCCCCATTCCAAGCTGCTTGCCAACAAACTTCCGGTGCCGTCAATTGTCAGAGACGAGCCGGACGGGGCGTTCAACCCTGCCCCCTTATGTCCGCTTTTCAGTTCGTTAGTCCCAGTGAGCGTGAGGTTGACCGTTGCGCCTGCCATTGAAAACGCGGAATTTTGCAGCGCATTAGCACTACCGGCAGAACCGCCCGGATTGCCGGTCAAGTCGATGTTCACACCTGAAAGCGTGATGTTTGCCGTTGCAGCGCTTGCTACCACGACCCTATTTGTTGTCGTGCTGCCGGTAATGGTAACGGTTGCACCATTTGTAATGGTGAACACGCCGCCGGCATACGACCAGCCTGTGCCGCTTGCTGTGGTGTTATCCGATAGGTCTATGTTTGCGCCGCTTGACTGCGCCCACGCCGTTGTTGTGCACAGGCAAACGGCTGCTACTACTATCCTCGCAATGAGGGATGATTTGATGTGGGCAACGAAGCCTGCGATGTTGATGTTTTTCATACTACTATTATTTTAAATGTGAATTATTTATTTACTAATTAGGGCAGACACGCAGGTCTGCCCCTACGAATTTTTTCATCTTGTTCATCTTTTAATCTTATTAAAATCGTGGTTCAAGACTATTGGGGACACGGCTTGCAAAGCCGCGCCAGCGAAAAGCCGTGTCACGTAACTATACCCTATTCCTATTTTCTCTTTCATCATACTAATCTTATAAATCTTATGAAAATCGTGGTTCAAAACAATTCATTAAAATCATAGTTCAGACAATTCATTAAAATCGTGGTTCAAAATCATACCTTGTACTTTTATAATTGTACATATACCTTATACTTGTGTTACTCATTTGCTTACATATATAAAAAGCCCCCGCAATGCAGGCTGTCTGCATCACAGGGATGTACTGTTTAATTAAAGTTAAAAATGTTAATTTATATGAATGTGGGGGGGGGGGGGAAGGGTT
>BNXR01000015.1 GCA_025999735.1 Bacteroidia bacterium
TACAAAACTTTTCCATTCCACAAGCAAATTATCGCACGGACAATATTGTCTTGAACCGTGATTTTGTCAAGATGGCCTTACGGCTTTTTCCTTGCTACCTCAGCATACCCGAACAAAAGGTTCGGCTTTGCTTTCGGTACGCTACGTCAATTAAAGGATTACCAAGATAATTGTCTCATCTCTTTCCTTCCTCTTTCATCTTGCAAATCTTGTTCATCTTATTAAAATCATGGTTCAAGACAACGTTCTGCGTTATCGAACATTCCCCATTGCGCCATTCCCCGTTAGGCCGATAGGACAACCTATTTATCATTACTTCTTTGCTGGTGCGGGCTTGGGACCCGTGTTTGCCACCTGTAACGTCCAAATGCGCCCATTTGAAACGTAGGTGCCAGCTTTCCTGCCCTTTAAATTCCAGAAGTTGACGAAACTGTCCCCAAATTGCTTGAGGTTGTTTGCATCGACATTAGCAGGCAGGGTAATGCGGGTAATGGGAAGGCCCGCGAAACTGCCCGCAAATCCCCTATAGTCTCCACCAAAATCAAACATATTATAGTAACAAGGAGCAAGGGAGGGAGGAATGGTAAGACTAGTAATGGGATTTCCACCAAAAGGCCCCAGATTTTCGAAAGGTGCGCTATAGATAAATCTAACGCCATTGGGAATGACCAGCTCGGTCAGTTGATTGTTCCTAAATGGCCCACCGCCTGTACCGCTGCCGATTATCTTAATAGAAGCAGGCAAGGTGAGCTTGCGTATCTGGTTGTCCGCAAAGGAATTGTCTCCAATCTTGGTAATACCTTGCCCCAGTTTGAGGGTCTTGATGCCGCAGTTTTGAAATGCGCCATCACCTAACGCATCGCCAATCACGGTAACAGCATCGGGAATGACAAGGTCTTCTATCGCATTATAGGCAAATGCACCGCCAGAAATAGATTTAAGGCCCTTCCCCAGCGTAAGTGTCCGAATACCGCAACTTTGAAACGCACCTTTGCCAATACTGGTAACCGAATTGGGAATAACCAAAGTTTGAATAGTGTTGTGTGCAAACGCTCTTTCGCCTATGACCCTTAATTTATTGGGTAGGGTTACGGCAGTCAGTTTGCAGCCACTTAAAGCCTCGTACCCTATCTCTGTTACCGAAATACCGCTGATGGTCGCAGGGATGGATACCTGCTTGGCTTTGCCTTTGTAGCGGGTAATGGTAATGCCGCCCTGCGCGTTCTGCATGATGTCAAAATCGTCTTCGGTAACGGGTGGTTCAGAGGCAGACACCGCTGTCGCCGCGCTCGCAGCCACCGCTTCCGCCGTCCCAGCAGCCGATAAAGTCATAAGATATACCGTACCCGCTTTCAAGGGGCCGGTAGGGAATCTATAGTTTTCTTTAACTCCCGCCGTTGTGTGCCGAATACTGAACCTTACAGCTCCAGGCGATAGATACACGTACGCTGAGCCATTCTCACATCCCGCTTTTACTATCTGAGCAGCACCCCCATCAAAGCCAATAAACCCATTGCAATCAAATGAGGATGATATTTTTATCAAGGCACAAAGTCGTCCGATAACGTCTTTCACTTGGGCGAGCCGCGCATCAGAATCTACCGTTTCCTCAAACTTGGATACAACAAAAGGTTGTGTAGCCGTAGCTGTCCCGGCAGCTTGCTGCCTTTCCACCTTTGTAGCCCTTTCAAAAGCCCACTTACCGATAGATGTAACGCTTGGGGGTATGGTTACGCTCGTTAACCCCGTGCAACCGCTAAAAGCCCCGTCGCCGATAGAGGTAACGGAGTTGCCAATACTTACGCTCGTTAGACCACTACAACCGCGAAAAGCCCCGTCTCCGATAGATGTAGCGGAATTGGGTATGGCTACGCTCGTTAACCCCGTGCAATCGCTAAAAGCCCACTTACCGATAGATGTAACGCTTGGGGGTATGGTTACGCTCGTTAACCCCGTGCAACCGCGAAAAGCCCCGTCGCCGATAAATGTAGCGGAATTGGGTATGGTTACGCTCGTTAAGCCAGTGCAACCTTCAAAAGCATACTTGCCGATAGATGTAACAGAGTTGCCAATACTTATGCTCGTTAGACCACTACAATTGCGAAAAGCCCCGTCGCTGATAGAGGTAGCGGAGTTGGGTATGGTTAGCGCACCTATTAGTCCCGTACAACCGCCAAAAGCCCCGTCGCTGATAGAGGTAACGCTTGGGGGTATGGTTACGCTCGTTAACCCCTTGCAACCGTAAAAAGCACTCGTGTCGATAGATGTAACGCTTGAGGGTATGGTTACGCTCGTTAACCCCGTGCAACTGCTAAAAGCACTCTTGCCGATAGAGGTAACGGAGTTGGGTATGCTGTATGCACCTCGTTTGCCTTCGGGATATTGTATAAGGGTCGTTTTGTCTTTATTAAACAAAATGCCGTTTACCGAACTATAATTGGCATTGTCAGCATCTACGTGGATGTCAGTTAAGCCCGTGCAACCATAAAAAATGCCGTTGCTGATAGTGGTAACGGAGTTGAGTATGGTTAGCGCACCTGTCAAGCCACTGCAACCCCAAAAAGCACCGTTGTTGATAGAGGTAACGCCTTCAGGTATGCTGTATGTTCCTCGTTTGCCTTCGGGATAGCGTATAAGGGTCGTTTTGTCTTTGTTAAACATAATGCCGTTTACCGAACTATAATTGGCATTGTCAGCATCTACGTGGATGTCAGTTAAGCCCGTGCAGCCATAAAAAGTGCCGTTGCCGATAGAGGTAACGGAGTTGGGTATGATTAGCGCACCTGTTAGGCCCGTGCAACCATAAAAAGCGGAGTGGCCGATAGAGGTAACGGAGTTGGGTATGATTAGCGCACCTGTTAAGCCACTGCAACCAAAAAAAGCACAGTTGCCGATAGATGCAACGGAGTTGGGTATGGTTAGCGCACCTGTTAAGCCCGTGCAACCGTCAAAAGCCCAGTCGCCGATAGATGTAACGCTTGGGGGTATGGTTACGCTCGTTAACCCCGTGCAACCGTGAAAAGCATTCTCGCCGATAGATGTAACGCCTGATATATCCACAGAAGTTATTTGCGAGCTGTACGAAAACCAAGGGAGACGAGTACTATAAGAGTAGTCTTTCATTGCCCCTGTGCCGCTAATGGTGAGCGTTTTATTTGCGGTGTTGTACGACCATCTACAATTGTCACCGCAACTGCCGCTTGTTTCTTGGGCATTCGCTGCCCCTGCGCCCACCATCAAGGAGACTGTTAGAATACATACTCTTTTTCTCATAACTGATAACATTGATTGATTAATAAACTACTTCATATACCATATATATACACTGCTCACATACTCCTTACGGTTCGACACTCGAACCTTATAGGGTCCGACACTCGAACCTTATAGGGTCCGACACCCGAACCTTATAGGGTCCGACACCCGAACCTTATAGGGTCCGACACTCGAACCTTATAGGGTATTAATCCGACACCATTCCACCCCAACATTTCGTTACGTGTTTACCACCCGTACCACCCCCCTTGGTTGCGCTGTGTGTTTGACCTACTACGACTTTGGGGCAACTTCGGTCTCTCCTTCAAGTTCGTACAACCATAAAAAACACTGCCACCACTTTTGGTTAGACTTTTAGGGATAGTCACCCATGTCAAGCCCGTACACTCCTGAAAAATATACGACCCAATCGTGGTAACGCCTTCAGGCACAACAGCAAACGTTAAGCCCGTACAGCTCTTAAATGCGCCCTCCTCAATAGTGACAACGCTACTCGGAATGGTTATGTCCGTCAAGCCCGCTGCACCATTAAAAGCGTACTTGCCAATCATAGTAACGGTATTAGGCACGATATACGCGCCCTGCTTGCCGATGGGATACTCAAGGAGGACAGTGGTGTCTTTGTCAAACAGCACGCCATCCACCGAACAATATCTCACATTCTTCGCATCCACATTGATAGCTGTCAAATTAGTCAGCCCGCCCAGAGCAAAGCTACCGCCAATCTTATCTACCGTCAAGCCGCTACCGATATTGATTTCGGTGACACCCGTACAGCCGCCAAAAGCATTCGACCCAATTTCGGTAACGCTATTGGGAATGGTTATCTTTGTCAAGCCCGTGCACCTATTAAAAGCAGACTCACCGATGGTGGTAACTCTTTTGGGTATGTTCAACTCTGTTATGCCCGTGCACTTATTGAAAGCATACGACCCTATTTCGATAACGCTACTTGGCAAACTCAGCTTTGTGATACCCGTACAGCCATTAAACGCCTCTTTGCCAATGGTAACGACGTCGCTACCTACGTTCACCGAAGTCAAGCTCGTGCAGCCTTCAAAAGCCTCGTCGCCGATTACAGTCACCCCTGATATATCTACGGCGACCATCTCCTTGAGGTACTTATACCACTCGTAGTGTGCTCTTGAGACACCTTTGAGAATGTCGCCCTGTTTCTTTATCATTTCCCCTGTGCCTTTTATCGTGAGTTCTTTATTGGAACTGTACGACCACGAGCAGTAGGTGGGGTTTGCGCCGCATACACCGCAATCCACCTCTCGTGCGCACGCCGACAGTAGTGCGGCAGTAGAGAAAATGGCAACTCCCATTGATATAAACTTACTCCCATGCACCCATCGGGATGTCCCCACGGCTGTCATCGACTTGTGTCTGTACTTTGCAACGACTGGGGGCATTACAGACAAGCCCCACCTGTTTAATACTTGTTTTTTCATCATCTTGTGTCAGTTATCAACCATCGACCCATCGGCTCTAATTAATCCTAATTCATTCCAACATAAAATCCAGCCCCAACTTTTACACCGCTAAAATAGTGCGGGTTACCCGACAAAAATGAACAATATCCTGCGGACAGTGTAAGCCCAAGATCCTGTGAACCCAAAGAGAGCCTCACGCCACCTTCTGCCACTAAGCCTTTTTTCATATCTGTGGAATAGTAGTCTTTCGAATCTGCTATTGGGTAGATTGTTCCGTATTCACCTTGTCCCAAGCCACCATATACAGAGCACCAGTTTGCCAAACGAACTATTCCCCCACCTGCGAACATAGTTATCTTATATTCTCGCTCGTCAAAATTAACTTTCGAGAGACTGGCTTCGGAAACTATCTTCCCGCTCTGTGCTTTTGGAAATCTAGCACTAATATATAACCCCCATCGATTGTAAACTCCAAAAGTGAGGCCATTCAATTCCCAAAATTCAATTTCCATAAACAGTTTGGGCTTTTGCTTTTCCTTCAATACCTCGTGTATTTCATTGTCTCCAGCGACCAACTTGACAGTTTTCTCAAGAGGCTTATACCCTTTTCTTTCAAATACTACTGTTGTTGGACGGAGTGGAAGATTTTCCTTTGTGACAGGAGTGAGCCCTACATCAGTGCCATCAATCTTTACAGCGGCATTTGTTGGGGAAGAGCTTATTCTTAGCCTTGCAAACTTTTCCTTCTCTGGGAATATGGCATCTAATTTGGTGACTTTGCCTTCCTTTATCTCAACCGTCTGTTCAAAATCCAGGTACTCGGCATGGTCGGGTACTAATTTAATGGTATGTCCTTCGGTAGGGATACGTATATTGCTATTAGGTGCCGTTTCGCTGTATGCCACGCCATCAATATACACTTTGGCACTGCCTATTGCACTATTTGGGATAACAATGTCCAATATTCCAAACATAGGCTCCAACTTCGGCAGTGTCACTTCCATATTTTGCCCTGCGATTACAGTAATGGGTTGTTCGCGTTCGCGATGCGATTTCTTTTTCACTGTCACTCTATAGACTCTGGCAGGGAGGTCGCCTTCCCACTTTCCATCACCTTTGTATTCGTCGTCCACAAAAATAGCGCCTCCCTCTTTCGAAATGAGCGTTACCTTCGCAAAATGGCGTGGCAACTCAATAATCGGTGGTACGGTCCTTGTTGTTTCCCCATCTTTTACGGTCACTTTCTGTTTTACAGACCCATACATGGGTAGTTTCTTAACTTCCACCTCATAGTCGCCACTTGACATTTCCTTGTCCTCATAAGGGCTTTTTGCTGTTATAGGTTTACCACCGGTTCCTGTAATCACAATATCGGCACCTGTGGGATTGGTGTTGATAATCAGCGTGCCAAATTTAGGTTTGAGGGTAATAGTCACATCGGGGAGTTTTGTAGCAGTGATGGTCACGTTGACTCTTTCCTCGTGATAGTTAGGTGCTCTCACCACGTAGGTGTGCTTTCCATACTTGAGCGATAGCCTGTGAACTCCATTCACAAAGGGGAATTCTTCTTTGTTGTTATCAAATTGAATGGTAGCATTGGGTATTGTGCAGCGAACAGTAAAATACTGTTGATCCACAAGGTCTCCGGTTATTACTTTTTGAATGCCCGATAAAGTCATAAGATATACCGTACCTGGTTTCAAGGGGGCAGGTAAAATATAGTTTGGTTTATTTCCAGCCGTGCTGTGCGCAATACCGAGTTTGGTGGCTCCGGGCGAAATGAATACAAATGGAAAACCAGTCTCACATCCTCCAAATTTTACCACCTGAGCATTGCCTGCATCAAAGCCAATAAACCCATTGCAATCAAGTGACGATGATATTTTTATCATGGCACAGAGCTGCCCGTTATCGTCTTTCACTTGGGCGATCTGCGCTTCTGCATCTAACGACTCCTCCTTAAATTCCGATACATCAAAATTTTGTGCATTCACACTCATGCTTAACGACGCTAACGATAGTCCGACAATTACCGTACACACTTTTTTAACTACTGTCTTCTCCATATATATATTGTATTAATTTCTACATTTCTACATTGGGCGGGCACACCCGCCCCTACATTTCTACATTTTAAAAGTGATAGATGTCATACAGTCCAAAGTCCGGGTCTTTTTCGGGTTGCCATGCCCGCACATGAATAATGGGCTCATTGGGCTTGTTCACATCCACCAAGACAAACAAATAGCCGGTGTCACCGTAAGAACTGGAAAAATAGTCTTGTTGCATCTGAATACCGTATATTTCGCCACCCTTTGCCCCCTTTTTTATGGACACATCGGTAAACTTCAAGTTCACATATTCGTTGTTCTGAAAGCACTTTTGCAAGTTGCGCATATACTGTGACTTGCTTTGGCGATTAAACTGTATTTTAGGAGCCTGTTGATACTGATTTTCGACTGCTGTCACCGTACGAAGGACTTTCCCTGTAATAATCAGGGCATTATCGGAAAAGATAGATTGCAAATAGTCTAAGCGCTTCAAGGCATACGCCGTCTGGTAGTTCTCAATAAAATTGATGATAGAAACGCGCGAATATTCAGTCCACTTGTCATGACTAATAATGTCCTTGCAAGCCTTGTCAGTCAAGGCAAACGAAAGCGACCGTATCTTACCCGCAGCCATATCAATGTCAAACACCACATTTTCCACAAACGTGCGCCGATTGCTAAAACTAAATCGCATCGACAACGAGCGTGCCAACACTCCGTCGTCAAACTGCATAAAGACGTAATCGGGCTTTGCAATAATAACCGCCTTGCCGTACTGTATCAGCTTTTGAAACACCGTGTATCCTTCTGCTGTGAAACATTCTCGTGCTGATTCGTAGTTTTTGGTACTAATAGCCGTTTCCACCCTTTTGAGCAAGGGCAAATAGCCTGTACCATCAACCTTTAATACATTTTTAGCAGGTGCGGCAACAGTAGCCGACGTATTTGTTGCCGTAGCACTCTTAGCGTCAACTTCAACAGACGTATTTGTTGTAGGTGCACTCTTATTTGCAGTAGCAACGGCAACATCCGTGTCGATTGGCTTAGTGTCAATTGGCTCACTGTCATCAACGGCTTTAAAATCAGGTACCTTATTCATCGCAACGTCAATCTTCGCCTTTTTGAACGGCACCCCTTCCACTTTCGACAAAATATCGTTTACCTCCTTATCGGTTTTCCACTCATCGCCAAACTCATATTCGACTCTAACACTGATTTTTTTATGCAGTGTTGCATCTTCTCCCAGCAATTCGGCAACCCCTTTGCCGTCTTTTGCGGCGGATAGCGGCGACCAGTTACGCCCGTCATAAACACTATATTCGCAGTTACTCACAGGTTGTTTGTTGTAAAGTATCGCCAAATTATACAGCGTGATATTAGGCTCGGTTTGCTTGCCTATCACACGAAAGTCAAGTTTGGCGAACACCGCATTGATTTGTTGAGGCAGAAACACCGCCAACTTCGGCTCTGCACCATTGTGTGCATACGTAATGGTATTGCCATCGGGATGACTTTGCAGCAATAGCAAAGCCCAATAGTAGTACTTCAACGCATCGGCAATTTGCAGGTTTTCTTCCGCCTTGATGGCAGTAGCGATGAAATCCTTAATCTTGCCTTCTCTTTCGGCAAAGATTTTGCTCACTTCCGACCTTTTGATGTAGCACAGGATATGAACAACATCCTTTTCTTCCCATTCCATCTTCTCCGTATTTTTCAACGTGGCATTGGAATAGGTATTAACCACATCATTTACTTTTTGTGTAAACTTCGCTTTGTTATTATCGGTAAGTTGTTCCGACAACAGGGAAAACTTATTTTCAACAGTGACCGAAATCTGGTTAATCAACATTGACAAGGCTTCTTTTTCGGCATTTGCGGACGTTTTTCCGATGCCTTCGCCCCAGTAAAATTCCTTACCGCCTTTGATTTCGGAAACAGTTTGTGCAAAGGCTGATTGGATGCCCCAACAGAAGAAGGTGCACCCAATCAGCATAATAGATATTCTTGTAGTAACGTTCATTTAGAAGCGGCATTATTGGTTTTCAAATTTCTTCATCTCCTCATCAAACGTCTTTTGGAATTGATGTTTATCAAAATCCAATTGCAACTTAGCATCCTTTGAAATCCTATCGGCAATGTTATTGACAATAGGCTCTTTGCTCATTTCGATGGCAATGTAATACGTCAATTTGCCATCTTTTTCTTTGAACGTCTTTTCGCCAATAATTTTGACATCGTTCAAGCTTTGATTGACCACAGTGCGAGCGTTTTCCTCGAATTTGTTTTCAAATTCCTGCTTGTCGCCAACACTTCTTTGGTTGGTGTAGTTTTCCGTCACTGCTTTCACGGTGGACTGAATGTTCCCTGCCAATTCTGCTTTGGCATTTTGCAAGGCGATTTTCTTGGCGGTAGCCAAGTCGGGGCTCTTGCCTGTCTGCGTGGCACGGAAATAGTCCTTGTCTGACCGATACTCCTTACCTGACAAGGGTACGGTAACTTCCGTTGACCCATCTGTACTCGATAGTTTTTTACTACCTCCGCAGGCCGTCATCATTACGCCTGCTACTGTTGCCGTAGCAACTAAAATTAAAACTTTTTTCATGTAATTAATTATTTAATAATAAATATTGTGCAAACTTTTTTACTCTTATGCCCTGTTTGCGTAGGGTTTTTATTTGGGTTTTATCTTTGGTATAGGCACATAAAAAACGCGGACAAACTCTAATATCTATCCGCTCTATGAGGTTATCGACTACCTTTAACATCCAAATAAAAACGAGTTTACCCACGCCGCAGCGTGAGCATCATTACTTTATTTTTGGATGCCTTTTGAAATTGTCGATATTTCATAGAGCCAAAATACAAGCTATAACGCTTTTTTCAATATGTCCCTGCGATTAACGCATCTTTTTTTATCTCATTATGCAACAATTTAGTGCTGTTATTGTTTAAATTTTCGGGCACAAAATTAGATAATTATTTTGAAAAACAAAAAAGAAAGCAAAACATTTAGGGTGGTCTTGATTTTTATTCATGCGCTTGGAAATCTCGAAATTTACATCTACTTTTGACGGTCAATTTATTTGTGGGTTGAAGCAATAAAATATTGCTACTAATAGAAATCAATGAGAAAGTTAGCATTAAATTTCAATTACACACAAACGAATAAAAATATCAGACAAAATTATAGGGGAAAATTACGAATAAACTATGGTACAAGAGACAGCCTTAAGCGGTGTACTTATTATTGAACAGCGTGTGTTTGCGGATACACGTGGTTATTTTTTTGAGAGTTTTTCACAGAAGGAATTTGAGACCACGGTATGTAAAACTGTCTTTGTACAGGATAATGAGAGTAAGTCTGTGTATGGTGTTGTACGAGGTTTGCATTTCCAAAAGCCCCCTTTTGAGCAGAGTAAATTAGTGAGAGCGGTGAAGGGAAAAATACTGGATGTGGCGGTGGATATTCGCAAAGGGTCGCCGACTTTTGGTAAACATTTTGCCATAGAACTGTCGGACGAAAATAAAAGACAACTCTTTTTGCCACGCGGCTTTGCCCACGGATTCAGCGTTTTAAGCGATGAAGTGATCGTACAATATAAATGTGACAATTACTATGCACCTGAATATGAAGGCTCTATCATCTGGAACGACCCTGACTTGGCGATAGACTGGCAAATCCCGGTCGACAAAATCGTGCTGTCGGAAAAAGATAAATGCCATCCACGACTGAAAGAAATTGAAAATTGAAAATGATGCTCGAATTTAAAAGGAATATTTTAATCACGGGAGGTGCCGGATTTATCGGTTCCCATTTAGTGAGACTAATGGTGCATAAATATCCGAACTACCGAATTGTAAATTTGGATAAATTGACGTATGCAGGCAATTTGGCGAACTTGAAAGACATCGAAAAGGAAGCGAACTATCTGTTTATCAAGGCAGATATATGCGATTTTGAGGAAATGCAGAAGGTGTTTACTGAATATGATATTGATGGCGTTATTCATCTGGCTGCAGAAAGTCACGTGGACCGTTCGATTAAGGATCCCTTTGCTTTTGCACAAACCAATGTCTTAGGGACACTTAGCCTATTGCAAGCGGCAAATTTGGCATGGAACAACAAGCAGACAGAAAAGCTTTTTTATCATGTGTCCACCGATGAAGTTTATGGTTCCTTACCCTTGACAGGCGGGTACTTTACAGAAAATAACAAGTATGACCCTCATTCACCCTATTCGGCCTCCAAAGCCTCATCTGACCATTTTGTGAGGGCTTACCACGACACTTACGGACTACCAACAGTCATCTCAAATTGCTCTAATAACTACGGTGCATTTCAGTTCCCCGAAAAATTAATACCTTTATTTATAAATAACATCCGTCACAATAAGCCACTACCTGTGTACGGAAAGGGCGAGAACATTCGCGACTGGCTCTACGTGGAAGACCATGCACGGGCGATAGAATTGATTTTTCATAAAGGGAACATCGGTGACACATATAATATCGGCGGTTTCAATGAATGGAAAAATATTGACCTGATAAAAGTCTTACTCAAAGTGACCGACCGCTTATTGGGTCGTCCAGCAGGTAGTTCCGATAAATTGATAACATACGTCACAGACAGAGCGGGGCACGATTTGCGTTATGCCATCGACTCTACAAAATTAAAGCGTGAACTCGGCTGGGAACCGTCCCTGCAATTTGAAGAAGGAATCGAAAAAACCGTAAAATGGTATCTCGAAAATCAAGAATGGTTAGATAACGTAACCAGTGGCGAGTATATGGAATACTACAAAAAGATGTATGAAAGGGAAGTTCGACCCTCTTAAACTACAAAAAATGTATGGCGGGGAAGCCCGACTCTCTTAATGAACTTAATAAACAAAACATTCTTTACAATTCATTCATACCCATGACATTACGCAATATCGGCACAATGTCCGTTATTTTGCATTTTTTCGGATTCCCTTTATGGATGCCTGCTCCCGCAAAAAAGAGCGGTACGACATTTCGTTTGCTATGCCGGAAGTAAAAATCTTCCTTGCTCTTCAATTCATTCGACCAGCCGGGTAAAAGGTAATATATCACATCACCACTCTTTTTACGTGAAAAATTGTTCTGTACCAAAGCTTCCTTCCCCTGAGAAAAAGTTCCATGTGTCAAAGCGTTTGCAGTCAGGGTTTTGGCAACTCCTTCAAATTCAATCATAAAATCGGCAACCTTGTTCTGAAATTCAGTGAGCGACAGACCTTTATCTTCTATCAATGCCCTGTTCAAATAGAGTTGTGTCGCATCGTAGTCAATGAGCCAATCGCCCTTTCCATACACCAAATTCAGATAGGATTTCAGCAGAGCAACAGCCTTAAAAATGCTAAAATAGTCACTCTTTACCCGCATATTTTCCAAATCTTCGGGCAATAATTCTCGCGTTTCTGCAAAAGTCATGAAAACCGTGTAATGTTCCTTGCCAACCTTTTCATCCAAAGTAGTCAATAGCTTAGCTATGTCCTTGTCAAACCGTACTAATAGGTCTTGAAATTCTTTGGCATCAACCGGATAATCCCTGTTCATATAATCCAGGCAAGTATAGTTCAACATCAACAAATCGGGGTCATTATCTTTCCCTAACTTCTCTTCTTTAATCAACAGATTGGCAATGTCTGTGACCATCATATTGGCATACGGGGTTGCTTTCAACACACGATATGTATTGTATCTTTTTTGTGTTTGTACAATGTCATAAAAGAAAGTTCCTGTCGCAGAGCTTTTATTTTTGCTATTTATCTGTGCCAAGACTGATTTAGATGTCGAAGCTGGTTTAGATGCTCCGTGTTCTTCCTCATTTAGGGGCATCCAGCCACGTCGTACGTAGAAATCAGGCTCGTTTTTCTGATTGTAGCTCGTTAGCCAGTCAGGTAGTTTGTTTGCATAAAAATTTGAAGACACCCATTTCCCCGTTGCTTCGTCCTGCCACAGAGCCATATTGGCACAACTACCAGCACTCAAAATCGCCTCCTCCGCATTTACGGAAACACTGTAAACCTTTGAAAATTGGTCGTTCATTTTCATCATACAACCAATGGTAGGTGCTTGTAGATGAGCGGGACTATATCCACGGTATTCCGAATGTTCTATATTATTGACACGCTGTTTCCTTAATCGGTCATACCAATTATGGGAGATAATGCCATGCTCTTCTGGCAACAAACCTGTATAGATAGTCGCTTGATCCACACCTGTTTGCGAATATAAATAGTCGTAAGAAGCCATATAGGACTGACCATTAATAATGCGATTTAAACCATTATTACCCAGAGTATGAGCGTACATATACAACCATTCGGGGTAAAAGTGATTAACGGTAATTCCGACTACCAATTTACTCTTCGTCTCAGCCTTACAAGGTGTGATATTCATCAAAAGGCTACCAATGGTTGCAAAAGAGGTGACAATAAATAGGGTAATACGCTGCATTTTCAAAAAAATTGTTCGTTTAGGTGCGCAAAAGTACATGAAAATTGCGGGATTTACAAACGCCCACAATGAAAACAAATGAAAAAACAGTTTTTTTACAGTGGATTAGCACCCTTATTTGAGCATCGCTGCTCCCAGCAGAGCGATATCTTCGGTTTTCGATACCTGAATTTTAACCTGTTCGATGGTTGCTGGATAAGGCTCTGCCAATTTTTTTTACGATTTTGCCGTTCTCTATGCTTCCCATCCTCACCTTGGTCCCTCCGAGGTCTATTCCTATTTTCATGCGTTGTGTATTGTATATTGTATATTGTCAAATTTATTATTTAGCACTGATATTCATCGCTTTGGTTTTATCTTTTCCCCAATGCAGGGTCAATTCAAAAGCGACATTACTTTCAACGGTCACTACCGGTGTATCTTATTTTCATATTATTTGAATGGGATTTGTATTAGAGCGGTTACAACAGAATGGTCGGTAATGTACTTGCCATCTAATTTGTCAGGCAATACCGTATGTTGTAGCACTTTGATATTGGGACTAACGAAGATGTAATCAATAAATACACGGTCTTCAAAGGGGACTTTACCAAAGCTGTGGAAAGTCCAATTGCTACCATCAAACTCTTTGGCAACGTCTTTTGTATGCACTAATACCACAGGACTTCCCGGACTTAGAATGTGTTGAATAGGCTCTGAATCAGGAGTAGCGTTAAAATCTCCCGTCAGTATCACCGGTAAGCCCTTGCTTAGCTCGCGCGTTTTTGTGAGTAATACGAAAACACCCTCCCTGCGGGCTTTTTTTCCTACATGGTCAAGGTGGGTATTGATAGCGAACACTTTCTTCTTGGTTTTTTTATGCATCAAGATTGCCCAAGTACCAATTCGCTCACAAGCGGCATCCCAACCTTTAGAACCAGGTCTGTCGGGTGTTTCACTCAACCAGAAAGTGCCTGAATCAACAACGCTGAACACATCTTTTTTGTAGAGGATGGCACAAAATTCACCTCCTTTCTCACCGTCGCCTCGGCCTACACCGATATAGGCATATTTCGGTAAACGAGCAGCAATATCAAGCAATTGTTTGTACAATACCTCTTGTGTTCCTACGATATCTGCCTGATAGTCTGTGACAATTTGAGCAGCGAGGTCTTTGCGGTTCTCCCAAGCGTTATCCCCGTCCTCAGGATTATCATAACGGACATTAAAACTCATCACGTTTAGTTGATACGCCGTGCAGGAGGTCAATAATAAAGACAGTGCAATTAAAAGATAAACAATGTGTTTCATATTTTTGTTGGTTTAAATGTTATTGTTTGTTGTGAGGGTACAAAGCTGCGTCAATTCAGACAATTTTAATATTTAATTTCTACTTTCACTCCATCCGGCTGATTTCCAAATTGCAGTAGGCAGGTATGTGAAGCATCGTCCCAAGTAAACTCTGTCACTACATTTTGAACCTTCACTCCTTTGGGCTGTGTTGGTAAATATATCCGAGAACTATTGTCCGTATCTATCGGACCTTTTGCCACGAATGAATACGAACCGCTCTTTTGTACCTCGCCAGAAATGCGGGAGCCTCCACACAAAACGGTCGGTTTCGTATTTTCGCTGACTTTAGCCAAATTATACAAATACGCTTGGTGGTCAGGTTTCACTGTTTTCGTTTGGATAACAGGCAATTGCGGGTCGAACAGGTCAATAAACAAACCGTTCAAAACCAAAGGTTCTGTTGAAACACTTTCGTCCATGACAGAGGCAATGATGTAGGGACCGCGTTCGAGCGACAAATAGTTTTTCGTTTCCAACTTCCCGCTATTGGGAGCCGTTTCGTACGCTTTCTTTATGATATTAAAATAAGTCGCATCATTGGCTGATTTCAACACAAAGTCTTTCGGCTCTTGGCGAAGGACATACACTTTCCCTTTGCCAACAGGGTATTCGCCCGTTGGTGGTGTAGGATTCAGCCCTAATTGCTCAAAGAGGTGCAAGGAAGGAGCTTTGTATTGCTTGCCGTTGGTATTCCACCACTCCATCACCGACTGGTAAGCATCTGAATCCTTGCCCGTATAAACGAGAACGCCACCATCCTTTATCCATTGGGCGATATGTTGGTGAAATTCCGGTTGTTGGGGTTTCATATTTGAGTACGACATCACTAACACCTTCAAGTCTTTCCATGTATCGGGGAAAGCGGTATTTTCAATGTGGGCAAGACTTACCGGAACACCGCGTTTCAACAAGGGCAAGGTCTGACCATAGAAATGTGAAAAATGAGAGTCATCATAGCCTTTGTGGTTAGGGTAACGCTGAAACATCATCGTGTTGGACATCAGCACCCCAATGCCTTGCGAACCACTCACTTTATTGTCCGATAAGGGTATGTCATTCAATGAATTGACCATCACCTGTAATTGGGCGGCGTATAAACGAGGTATTTTTTCCACCGTTTCACAAGTGGCACAAGTCTTGTACAAGCCCTCATATATGCGGTCCGGCCAAGGCATTACCTCATAGTCGGCAATCTGCGGATAGAGTACTTGGGCGGTGAAAGTAGCTTGGTAATTCTTTTTATAGTCCTCCCAGTCAATCGTCCCGTCCTCAATGGGATCAGTCAAAAAGAAGGTTTTGCGACCGGTCGGGCGGGTCATTGACTCCATCGAACCGTATTCCAAAAACGCATTTTCAAAGGTCCTTTCTCGCTCTAAGCCGTTATAGAAGGTCGTTTCTCGTGCCGTTCCCGTCCATACCTGTGCAATATAGCCGTCCACGTAGGGCGACGATGCCAGACTTGCTTCGGGACTAATGATGTTCCATTGCGAATAGTTGACTAATGAATGGGTGGGTACATAGCATCGCACGTTCACACCCTTCGTTTTGCCGTATTCTTTGGCGTACTTAAACACATCGTTCAAGGCGCGGTAGTACAAATGGTACTTCAGTTTGTTGGACAGATAGGTATTCTCGCACGAGAGTGCTTGGTCACGCCAAGGGAAACCGTAGTAGTCCTGCCATTCCCGCTTGAAACCATCGCTGTAACCGGATTTTGCCCAAAATTCAGGCTCTTCCAAATAGATAGCATCAATACCGGCATCAATGACACGTTTGATAATCTCCTCTTGAAAGAATTTAATATAGTTCAAACTCGGCACCACATAAGGTCCATAACGCCATCCGTGCGTGATAGTGTCACCTGTTCCGGATATTTGTCCTTCGTCCAAATGCTCTTTGCCGTCCCATTTGCCGGAAAAATAATCCTCACAACCGCCCCAAGCGATACCGGTCATAAAATGGGTGGTATAACCACGGTCTTGCCATGTTTTCAGGCGTTCTTGGAAACTCATATTCGGTCTGTCACCGGCACCGTACACCATGGCTATATCTGCGCGCACATCTATCGTGGGTCGCCATTCGTTTGCTGTTTGGAAACTGGTTTTTTCCTTTTTTTCACTGATGGTATTTGCCTTTTGTGTGCAATTTGACGATGCAAACAGCAAAACGACTGCAAAAAGGACTTGTGTCTGTGGTGATTTTTTCATGCCTTCTCGTACTTTTTATCTATTTCAAACCTGTTATTATGTATTTGGCTACTTATGTGTTTGGCTAATTATTTTTTTTAGAAAGTTTGCAAAAGTAGCTCAAAATTTCGATATTTCCAAGCGTGTGAATGAAAAAAATACAAAAGATACGCTGTTTCATTGGATATTACGCATCCGCTTCATCACTTCCCTATCAAAGGCGGCATCATCCATATAGATGCCGTCAATTTCATAATTCTCAAACATCCAACGCAAGCCTTCCAGATAGTAATTTATCCAACGAGAGAAACCATTCAGAACAAGTGCAGTAGGGGCGACCCTTGCGGTCGCCCAATGTCGAAATGTTGGGGCGGGTTTTTGCCCGCTTTGTAGAGACGGGGTTTATATAAACGACCCCGTCTCTACACATTTACGCCCATGTAGGGGCAGACCTGTGTGTCTGCCCTGAAAATGAGGGCGCACACGCAGGTGCACCCCTACATATTGTTTTTGGGGGATAGTGCTTGTGGAATAGAAAAAGTTGTTTACCTTTGTGCACTATCTTATATAATAAAACAGAAATAGGTATGGCAACAGTAACAAAACAGATGCGGGTAGTTCCATTCAATCAGACATTATCGGGAATACGATATATGTCGCTTGATGAATTAACGACTTTGCAAAGGGCATTGTTTAGAGAGATAGTCAAAAAAAGTACTATGTCGGCAACTACTCAATCCGCACCCAAGAATGAAGATCAGCCGTTCTTTTTATTTGGCAAATGGGCTGATTTTGAAGATGCTAATTCGTTGAGGCAAAGGGTATGGAAAAGATAGGGCTTTGCAACTTGTAAAAAGATATACGTCTCAACGGAGGCAACCACAAATACCTGATATGCTGCTTGCAGCAACAGCGTTAGTTAATGATTTTACGCTCGTTACTTGCAATACAAAGGATTTTGAATTTATAGAAGCATTAAAACTAAGTACGGTGTAAATGTTTGTAAAGGACATTGCCCCAGATAGGCTGAATGTTCAGTAATGCAGAGCATTGTCTTGAACCATGATTTTCATAAGATTTACAAGATTCGCATGATGAAAGAGGAAGGAAAGAGATGAGACAATTATCTTGGTAATCCTGATAATCTTGACAAAATCACGGTTCAAGACAAATACTTTTCCTATCAGAAAATAATGCCCAAGTTAAAATAAGCGTAAGGTTTGCTTGATAGCGTAGAGCTTCCAAGTGCAAAGTCTATGGGTCCAATAGGGGAATCATACGAGTACCCAATTGTCCACCCCAAAATCCCCTTATGGTTGAAGAAATCTTGAAAGTCATTTCGTGAAAATGCGTAGTTTCCTGTCAAAGAAATATAATGCTGTGACCACAGCCGTTGCCTAAGATTGAGCCTGCCGACAAGGAGGATATTATCGAAAACTTCAATGTGACCAAGGCCATTAAATGCAATTTGTTGGTCCATATATCGTCCGTCCGTCATGCCACCCATAAAATTACGGTAGGAAAATACGTCATCATTGCCCGTGACAATCCGACCTTGAAGAGTTGTGATGAGGTGTAAACGACTATAAAAGGGAAAGACATTTGTTAAATTTGCGCTGATGGTTGAAAACGGTACTCCTTCGGTGTATGTAATCAAATTGTCTGTGTAAACCGAGTAATTCGCTTGAAACGAAAAACCTCTCTGTGGAAAATAGCGTTTATCTAATGTTTCTAACTGCACTAAGGCGTAGTAAATAAAGTAGTTACCGGAACGCACATCATGTACACCATCTTTATCGTAATTAAATTTTTCAAACTTAAAGCCTAATTGACCTTTAAAACTTCTAAATACCATTCCTGTAAATCCAATTTCCGCCATCTGATACCAATTGTTAAGGTTTGCTATGTCTTTCCCTTTTTGGTACAGCCTAAAATCATTGAATTTGAGCATATATGAGAGGTTCATTTTCTGATAAGTTGGATTTTCAATCGCAAGGTCTAACCTTATATAAGGGCTCCTACTTAGTCTGGCAGTGAGCGACCCACTGGCAGCCCTAAATGGGATGCCGTTAATTTTTGTATTCACCAATATTGCCGCCATTTCTTCAAAATCGAATCGGAAGCCGAAATTCAGAGTGCTATTAGTGACTTCTCGAACGGAAAGTTCGAGCTTATCAATAGTATCCCCCAATAAACGGTAAGAGATACTTGAAAATTGTCTCGTGCCGTACAAAAGAGACACATTTTTGTTTATCTTTTGAGGGGTCAGAAGAGGGCGTTTATCTATTCCAAACACTTTTCGTATCCATTGTTCAGTGCTCTTTTCTGCTCCTTGTATGGTGAGGCTTTTTATGTAGAACGAATCTTGTTTTCTATACCTTTGATGCCGTTCAGTCTGATTGCCGGTACTATCGGTGCTATCTGCAATTTTTGTACTATCAGTAATTTCTGTACTATCAGTGCTATTGGTGCTATCGGTAATTTCTGTGTCGGTGTCGAATTTACTTGTGTCACTTGTAGCACTTGTAGCATTTTCAGCATTTGTGTCACTTGTAGCATTTGCAGCGCTTGTATAATTTGTATCATATAGGCGCGTTCTCAACTCTATCAATTCGTCCCATTTTAGCATCGTTGCTTCTATTCCTCTTTGTATCATGGTATCTACGGCCTCTTTATCGAAACTGGCTGCCGAAAATTCGTTGAGGGTTGGATGGATGTAAACGTCTGTCAAGGCTATATTTTCAAGCCGCTTATTCTGGAATAATATATCTGTCATTTGCTCTATTATTCCTATTACCGTTTGAACCTTAGCAGGATTATTTATATCAGACTGTAAGTCCACACCTATCACATAATCAACACCTAAGGACTTGGCGATGTCAACGGGAAAATTATTCACAATTCCGCCATCAACTAAAATACTACTGTCTATACGAACAGGAGAGAAGAAACCGGGTATCGACATGCTCGCACGTATTGCCTGTACGAGACTTCCATGAGTAGCCACAAATTCTTTGCGTGTGAGGATGTCGGCACTTATACACGCAAAGGGAATGGGAAATTGCATAAAATCCAACGAATCATGGTAGCCGATGGTTAATTCGGTCAATAAAGTCTGCACATTCTGTCCTTCCACGAATCCCGAACTGATGCGTTTTGACTTATTGTCCATACTGAAAGATACAGTATATTTCTCATCATCGTCTTTTTCCGTAAAATACAAGTCGGTACGCTTCACTTTGTCACTAAGCATAAACGGCCAATCCATCGTGCGGGCAAGGGTGTCTATTGTTTTTATGTCATACCCAATCGCATACAAACCTCCGACAATCGAGCCCATACTAGTACCAATGATAAAATCTATCGGAATCCCCGCTTCTTCTATCACTTTAATAGCACCGATATGCGCCATCCCTTTGGCCCCTCCCCCACTCAACACCAATCCTACCTTCTTACGCTCTGCGCTACTGTCCGGCAAGAATAATAGCAAAATAAACAACAACAGTAAGGTCCGCTTCACTAAATATGTAATACCCAGAAAACTTTTAGAAACGCTCCTAATTTGTTGTATCTGTTCTATTTGAATTTGTCGCTTATAAATCATTAATAAAGAGTAGTTTAAGACAACTGTGAAAATTCTTTTATTCGCTGTTCTTGGTCTTTTTTGCATATCAAGAAAACGCCGTTATTTTCTGCAATGATGCAATTATCTAATCCTTGCACCACTATTTTTGTCTTGTCTGACACGTGCGTCATGCAATTTTTACATTCTATTACCCGACAATTGTCACTCAAAACGACATTTTGGTCCTCATCTTTCGTTGAAAGTTCATACAACGAGCCCCATGTACCCACATCAGACCACCCTAAGTCGGAAGGAAAGACGTAAATATTTTCAGCATGCTCCATGATAGCATAGTCAATCGAAATCGCTTTGCAGGTTGGGAAATGGGTATCAATACTATCCTGTTCTTTTTCGGTATAAAAATCATTTGCCAGCTTATCGAAGATTGCTGACATCTGCGGCTCACATTGCCGAAAAGCCGCTTCGATAGTGTTCACATTCCACAGGAAAATGCCTGCATTCCACAAATAAACTCCTTCCTCTACGTAGGTTTGCGCTTTTGCCAAGTCCGGTTTTTCTTTGAAGGAATCAACCTTAAATATTTCGGGTACAACGACTTCCGACATCCTTTTGATATAGCCATAGCCGGTTTCCGGACGCGAGGGTTGAATACCCAATGTCAGAATGTTCGCAGAGGAAGCTGTAAACTCTAATCCTTTGCTAATGACACGTTTAAATTCATCTGCTTTCAGTACAATGTGGTCTGCCGGCGAGACAACAATGTTTGCATTCGGATGTTTCTTTTTGATTTTCCAACTGACGTATGCAATGCAGGGAGCCGTGTTGCGCATACAAGGCTCTAAGAGAATATTTGATTCCGGCACTTCCGGTAATTGCTTTCTCACTAAGTCTTTATAGCCTTTGGAAGTGACAATCCATACATTTTCCGCCGGAATAAAATCTGCAAAACGGTCTGCTGTTAATTGGATTAAGGTCTTACCAACTCCCATGATGTCAATGAATTGCTTTGGAACAGTAGGGGTACTCAAAGGCCAAAACCGGCTTCCGATTCCGCCTGCCATGATAACTAAATGATTATCGTTCATCTATATTTGGTTTAATAGGCGACAAAATTAGATGAAAATCACGGAATTTCCAAGTGCATAAAATGAAAAGCAGTTTTTAGGCTACACATTAAAGCGGAAGTGCATAATATCACCGTCTTGCACGACATAATCTTTTCCCTCCACATACATTTTGCCTGCCTCTTTGCATTTTGTTTCGGAACCGAGCGTGATGTAATCGGTGTACTTGATTACTTCTGCGCGGATAAATCCCTTTTCAAAGTCGGTATGTATGATACCCGCTGTCTGCGGTGCTTTCATCCCTTTGCGGAATGTCCATGCACGCACTTCTTTCGGTCCGGCAGTAAAATAGGTTTGAAGATTCAGTAAGCGGTAAGCGGTGCGAATGAGCTTGTTGACACCTGCCTCGTCTAATCCGAGGTCTTCGAGGAAGAGTTGTTTTTCCTCATAAGTTTCTAATTCCGCAATATCAGCCTCAATACCGGCACCGATGACCAAGACCTCCGCCTTTTCGTCTTTCACCGCCTCTCTTAGGGCATCCACATATTTATTCCCTTTAACGACAGCCGCTTCATCCACATTACAAACGTACAAAATCGGTTTGTTGGTCAGTAGCTGCAAGTCTTTGGCGAGTTCCTGCTGCAAGTCGTCCAAGGATACTTTACGAGCGGATAAACCTTTTTCTAATGCGCTCTTGTACAGGTATAGTACTTCGACCAATTTTTTAGCGATAGGATCCCCACCGGTATTGGCTCTTTTTTCTTCCTTTTGCAGGCGACTAATTACAGTTTCCAAGTCCTTGAACTGCAATTCGGTGTCGATTGTTTCCTTGTCTCTTACGGGGTCAATATTTCCATCCACATGAACGATATTGCCGTCATCAAAACAGCGGAGGACATGTATAATCGCATCTGTTTCGCGGATATTCGAAAGAAATTTATTCCCCAATCCTTCGCCCTTACTGGCCCCCTTCACTAAGCCTGCAATATCTACAATTTCCACTACTGCTGGTACAATTTTCTGAGGGTTTAGCAGTTCCACTAATTTATTTAAGCGTTCATCCGGCACGGAAATCACGCCTACATTCGGTTCTATCGTACAAAACGGAAAGTTTGCAGCCTGTGCTTTTGCATTACTAAGACAATTAAAAAGTGTTGATTTGCCCACATTCGGCAATCCAACGATACCACATTGTAATCCCATTATATTGTTGTATTTTGTTTATTATCACGTATTTAGTAGATTTTTTTGTTGTTAAGTAACAAATTAGTAAGAACAATCTATTTCGCGTTTAATTTGTGTTTATCTTGTGTTTATTTAGCGAGTGCAAAATTAGCATTAAGTTTCCAATTACACGCAAGCACACAAAAATATCAGACAATTTATAGCACAAATATTTTGTGCCTTTTTCACGAAATAGGTATTTCAAAAAGAATTTGTACTTTTGTATAAAATTTAACGACTGAATTTCGTGTGGGTGAAACATTTTTCACCCTTTGTTCAAGGTAAAAAGATGGATAGGTCATCAGATGAAATCTATATGCGACGGGCGATGGCGTTGGCAGAAAAGGGAAAGGGTTTTGTGAATCCCAATCCTTTGGTGGGTGCTGTGATTGTGAAGAACGATGAGGTGATTGCAGAAGGATGGCATGAGTATTTCGGTGGCTCCCATGCAGAAAGGAATGCGATAAAGAATATTGAAAATAGTGGAAAAGATTGGACTGTTGCGGGTTCTACGATGTATGTGACATTAGAACCTTGCTGTCATCACGGGAAAACACCTCCCTGTACGGAGGCGATTATTGAAAAAGGAGTGGCAAGAGTGGTGGTGGGACTGACTGACCCGAATCCCAAAGTAGCTGGAAAAGGCATAGAACAGTTGCGGAAGGCGGGACTTGAAGTTGTTACGGGAGTTTGTCAAGAGGAAATAAAACAGCAAAACAGGGTATTTTTGAAATACATCACGACACAACGACCGTGGGTAGTGATGAAGACCGCGATGACATTAGATGGGAAGATTGCAACGGGGAACGGGGATTCAAAGTGGGTGAGCGGAGAGAAATCGCGCTATCGGGTGCAGGCCATGCGAGCCGAATATATGGGAGTGATGGTAGGCATTGGAACAGTAAGACAAGATAATCCGATGCTAAATGTGCGCATGATTGAGGGGGCGAGGCAGCCCATCCGAATTATTGCTGATAGTAGAGCTTCCATTCCGCCGGATAGTCAAGTTTGCCAAACGGCTGCCAAACAGGCCACATTCATCGCACATACGGACATGGCAGAAGCGGAACAGTTAGAATCACTGCATAAATTAGGCGTGGAAACAATCTTGTGCGAGCAGATATGGAAAAAAGAAGGAAAAGGGGAGCAGGTGAACTTGAACGATTTGATGCTTAAATTAGGGGTACGTGGGATTGATTCTATTTTATTGGAAGGGGGTGGTGAGTTAAATTTTTCGTTTCTGGAACAGCATTTAGTGGATGAAGTAGTTGCCTTTATCGCACCTAAATATATTGGTGGCAGGGATGCTAAAACACCGGTAGAAGGTTGTGGATGGGAGCGGATGGCTGATGCGATGACTTTGAAAGATGTAAGTGTAGAGCGAATTGGTGAAGATATTGTGGTACACGGATATCCACACTTGTCTGGATATTGTAATTGATTTGTCATGTTTACAGGTATTATTGAAGAAATTGGGAAAATAAAAAATATTGTGCGGGGAGCGCGCAGTATTTCATTGGAAATTGAGGCGACGAAGATACTGGAAGGTACTAAGATAGGGGATAGCATCGCTACGAATGGAGTGTGTTTGACGGTGACTTCAGTGGCAGAGCATGTGTTTCGTGCGGATGTGATGCCTGAAACGATGCGCATGAGTAATTTGAAACTTTTGAATGTCGGTGATGGCGTGCATTTAGAAAGGGCATTAACCTTGTCAGCTCGTCTGGGAGGTCATTTAGTAGCAGGGCATGTGGATGGGACCGGGCGGATTGTCGCTGTGGATAAGGAAGATACAGCTGTTTGGTTGACGGTATCTGCGGAAACAAAGGTGCTGAGATATATCGTCAATAAAGGGTCGGTAGCAATAGATGGGGTGAGTTTGACGGTTGCAAGCATAGATGAGGCGACGTTTAAAGTGTCTGTGATTCCACATACGCAACAGGAAACACTGCTGATAACGAGACGGACAGGGGATATCGTTAATATTGAGAATGATATGATGGTGAGATTTGTGGAAAAGCTGATGGGGAAAAAGGAAACAACAGGGATGAGTTTAACGTATTTGCTGGAAAATGGATTTTGAGAAATTGACAATCACTGCATCCACTAAAAAACCACCACGCGCATGTCATTCTGAGCGTAGCGAAGAATCTGTATATATTAATCTACTTATAAATTAATAAACTTATGTTTTTTGAAAAATCACACACCGGCAACAACAAATGGTACCTTTACGTGCTAACGATTCTAATCACGTTTTTGGCAACGCAATTAGGTTCACTCCCTTTGGCGGCTTACGCGCTATTTACAAGTGACACGCCTGCTAACATTGACATAGCAACCATCACGAACACCAATATCGGCCTATCACTCATGCTGCTAAGTTTCGCCATCGGACTCGTAGCGTTATTATGGTGTGTCAAAAGTATTCACAATAAAAAAATCGGAGATGTTCTCACCGCCCGCACCTACTTTGACCGGACACGCTTCTTTTGGGGAGCTGCCGTGTGGGCGATGCTCAGCGTTGCTTCCTTTGCCCTTGAATATTGGTTGGGAGACACTTCCGACATTGTATTTCAGTTTCAGCCCGCGAAATTTTTCCCTTTACTCCTGATTGTCGCCCTTTTTTTACCCTTGCAGACCTCCTTTGAGGAAGTTTTTTTTCGAGGCTATTTAATGCAGGGGAGTTTCCTTCTGCTTCGTTCCAAGTGGGGGGCACTCATTATCACGTCCTTAATTTTCGGCTTGATGCACATTGCTAATCCCGAAGTGACTGAATTTGGTTTTTGGGTCACGATGCCACAATATGTCCTCATGGGCTTGTTCTTTGGCTATCTAACAATAAAAGACAATGGATTGGAGCTGGCACTCGGCGTTCATGCTGCCAATAATATCATGGCCTGTACCCTCATCACATCAAACGCTTCGGCCTTGCAAACAGCCGCGCTGTTTAAAGATATGAATCCAACTGTCACGCATTGGGACACCCTATCACTCCTGATTTTTGCTGTTGTGTTTGTGTCAATGGCACACTGGAAATTCAATCGCAAACAAAACTGTTAACCTTTTTCAAGCACACCTGCCAATCTTTTTTCAAGCGCACCTGCTAGTCTTTTTTTCAACTGCAACTGCCAATCTCTTCCAAGGCTTTGGTATTTGTCAGTTTAATCTGTTTACCTTTGAGTTCTACATGTCCCTCGGTAGCGAAGTTGGAAAGGGTACGAATGGCGTTGGAGGTCGTCATATTCGACAAATTAGCGAGGTCTTCGCGCGTTAAACACACTTTCAAGGTAGCACCATCGTGCTCAAAGCCATATATATCCCCTAACATGAACAGAGTGTCGGCGAGCCTGCCTCGAATGTGTTTTTGCGTGAGGGTCACCGTGCGCCTATGTGAAAATCCGAGGTCGGTTGCTAAAGCGCGGATGATATTCATGGCAAAATCCGGATTGGCGCGAACGATTTCATTTACCATAAGGCTATTAATCCTGCAAACAACGGAAGGCTCTATCGCCTCCGCCGATGCTATATGTGGCTCATCAGCGAAAAAACCACGGTGACCGATGAACCCAATAGGGGTCGCCATTCTCACGATTTGTTGTCGAGTTCCAACCCCAAATTTAAAGATTTTTACCTTCCCTTCCACTAAGCTCATCAAGGCTACCGGCATATTTCCTTCCGCGTAGATAATGTCGCCTTTGGAATAATCAACACAGACCATCGACTGATTAAGCAGTTCCTTGGTCTCAGTCTTCAAACTTGAAAGTAGAGAATTAGCACTTTCTACGCATAGCTGACACAATTTGTCGTGCCGTTTAGTGTCTTTTATTATTTTCATCTTTTTGTGTATGTTTGTTAAAAGCCCATTCTTCGTCCACAACCAAACGTCTTTTTTGTCAATTTTAAGGCAGGCGGGCATTGCGCACGCTTGTATTCACTTTTTTCAATAAGCCTGACTACGTGCGCTACGACCTCCTTGTTCAGTTTTCCATCTGTATCTACATTTTGCGCCACAATCTCGTGCTCGGAAAGGTTATTTTCCACATATCCCTCCACGATTTTATCTAAAATAGCGTACTCCGGCAAAGCATCTTGGTCTTTCTGACCGGGATGTAACTCCGCCGATGGTGCTTTCGTGAGGATATGAGTGGGTATCAGTTCCTTATTGGCATTATTAGCATTGGTTTTATATACCTTATTAATATAGTGTGCCAATAAATAAACTTTTGTCTTCAGCATATCACCGATGACGCAAAGAGAGCCGCATAAGTCACCATAAAGAGTACCATACCCAACAGCAGCCTCACTCTTGTTGGATGTATTTAAAACGATATGCCCGAATTTATTGGATATTGCAAACAGCAGGGTACCGCGAATGCGAGCTTGTAAATTTTCCTCCGCCACATTAAAGGGTTGTGAGTGGAACAAGGGATGTAGGGTATCGATATACTGCGAGTAAACAGACTTTATCGGAATAATGTGATGTTCAATTCCCAAATTAGTAGCCAACTCTTGGGCATCTTTTACAGAATGGTCGGTAGAAAATTCGGAAGGCATGAGTACACCCAACACATTCTCTTTCCCAATCGCTTCAACGGCAAGCGCAGCAACAAGCGCAGAATCTATCCCACCGGAAAGTCCTACGACCGCCTTCGTAAACTTGTTTTTGTAAAAATAATCTTTGAGACCGGCAACAAGGGCCTTGTGCATCTGCTCAATTTCGTCTGTTGCCCGATTCTCAATAATCGGAAGTTTGTCTATTGCGTCCACGTCAACAACCTGAAAATCATCACTAAACTCGCGAAGTTTGGCGACCAACCTACCGTTTCGATTGAAGACCATCGAATTGCCATCAAAGATAAAAGACGTCTCAGCACCGCTACGGCCCACATAAATGACATCTTTTCTCATTTCCTTCGCTACAGACGACAAAAAGGTCTGTCTTTCTTTTGTTGCCGCGACCGTAAAGGGGGACGTTTGGATAAATAGGACGATGTCGTCTTCTTGCTCGATGAATTCCGCTTCGTACTCGTCAAATAAAACGCGTATGATTTTACCTTGATAACGGATAGGGTTATTTTCACCTATATCACTACTGCCATCAACGAAATAACGACTATCTTCATAAATGTCGCAGTCGCTGAGGATACTTTTATGCACTCCATCACAGACCTCGCCATCTTTGATAAAATAAGCAGAATCGTATAGGAAACCATATTCTTTGTCCAAATTCGGAGCACCAATAACGGCAGCTATTCCGGTACAAGTTGATGCGATTTTTTCAATCACCAAGCGACTTTCCTCGATAAAATGTTCTCTTTCTAATAGGTCGTGGGGAAAAGAGCCGCAAAGGGACAATTCCGGAAACACTATTAGGTCTGCCTTTTCTTTTTTCGCCCTACCAATGGCTTGTTGTATGAGTTCACTGTTCTTGGCAAGGTCGCCTGCATGATAATTTAATTGTGGAATGGCTATTTTCATCTTTATTTTCTATTTATTTATTATATATTTTGTAATTTTGTCACGTTTGGAGGCGTAAAAATACAAAAAATATAAAAAAGAATGAACAATGCGAGCAAATAATATTTTTTTTATCATCACATATCCACTTTTATCTGCCTTTCTATCCATCCTTTTATCTATTCTTTGTATCATCCTTTTGGCCATCCTTTTGGCCATCCTTTTGGCCGGATGTCAGAAGACGAACGAGAATTACGTGCCTGTGGAGATTATCCGCTTTGATAAGATTTTGTTTTCCCTTGACCCCGTCCACCCTGACCTCAGCCTGATTGACAGTGCTGACATTCCTTTTTTTAGTGTTTATACTGGGGGCGTTTTAAATTTGAATGACATAGATAGCCCTGATTTTCAGAATGATATAGCGACATTTCTAAGTGAGCCTACTATCAATGAAATTCAGGATACGGTCGCCCTAAGATACCCTACGATGCAAAAACAGGAGGACTTACTGACCCTTGCCTTCGGCAGATTCAATACCTTTTTTCCCGACAAAACTGTACCCAAAGTATATACTCACATTTCGGGTTTTAACCAGTCCATCGTGGTGGATGAGCCGTTTGTAGGCATCGGCTTGGACAATTATCTGGGGGAAAACTGCACTTTCTACAAATTATTGGCAGTCCCCATTCCTCAGTATATGCAAAAAAAGATGACAGCAGACCACATCGTGCGGGATGTCATTTACGCTTGGCTGAGTACGGAGTTTGGATATATGCCCCGCAACAATGACCTACTAAGTGGACTGATTTATCAGGGAAAGATTACTTATTTGATGGAACAAACCATACAGGAAGAGCCTTTGGAACGGATTTTCACTTACACAAAAGAGCAATTAAACTGGTGCAAAAGCAATGAAGCGATTATCTGGGAGTTTTTGATAAGCCATGAATACCTATATACTACGAAGCCCTTTATATTGCTCAAATACCTGAACGATGCGCCTTTCAGTTCCGGTATGCCGACAGATTCCCCTGGAAGGGCAGTCGTTTGGAACGGTTACCAAATAGTAAAAAGATATATGGACACGACAAAAACCGGTATCAGTGAATTGATGGCGGAACAGGATTATCATAAAATACTGAGAGTTTCCAAATACCGACCGAGGTAAATAGGTTTCATTGTAAAAATAATACCAACAATTATTGCAGCGAGCCACGTCTTCATCTACTGCGAATTTGTTTGTATTTCTTATTCCGTACTGCGTTTGCATACGTTTTTCAATTTCAATAATTAATTATTCGTAAATTCAACTAGTAAATAAAACATTTTATGTAAGTTTGCAGTTCTAAGAAAAAAAATACCAAGTAGCAAACAGGGACAAATTCGTTTGTTTAAAATTTAAACCTAAGAAAATGTTTGAGAATTTATCAGAGAAATTAGAGCGGTCGTTTAAACTGCTCAAGGGACAAGGCAAAATTACCGAATTAAATGTTGCAGATACATTAAAAGAAGTCAGACGTTCCTTACTGGATGCGGATGTTAACTACAAGATAGCGAAAGATTTTACCACCAAAGTGAGGGACAAAGCGCTCGGAATGAATGTTTTGACATCCCTGCAACCGGGGCAGTTGATGGTGAAAGTTGTGCACGATGAGTTGGCGGAATTGATGGGGAGCAAGAATGTGGATATTGACTTGAAGGGCAATCCGGCGGTCATCCTTATGTCTGGCTTGCAAGGTTCCGGTAAGACGACCTTTTCGGGAAAATTAGCTAACCTGCTGAAAACCAAGCGCGGCAAGCATCCTCTATTGGTGGCATGTGATGTGTATCGTCCTGCGGCTATTGAGCAATTGCGTGTTTTGGGCGAACAATTGGAAATCCCTGTTTATAGTGACCAAACGAGCAAAGACCCTGTGAAGATTGCCAAAGAGGCTATCAAACAGGCAAAAGCAAACAAAAACGATGTAGTCATTGTCGATACTGCCGGTCGCTTGGCGATTGACGAAGAGATGATGAAAGAAATCGCTGCCATAAAAAAGGCAATAGACCCGAATGAAACGCTCTTTGTGGTGGATGCCATGACCGGTCAGGATGCGGTGAATACGGCAAAAGAATTTAACGATAGACTTGATTTTGAAGGGGTTATTTTGACCAAATTGGATGGCGACACTCGCGGTGGTGCGGCTTTATCTATCCGTTCCGTTGTGAACAAGCCGATAAAATTCGTGGGTACAGGTGAGAAAATGGATGCCATTGACCCATTCCATCCGGAGCGTATGGCTGACCGCATCTTGGGAATGGGGGACATCGTTTCCTTAGTGGAAAAGGCACAAGAGCATTTTAGCGAGGAGGAAGCCCGCAGGATAAATAAGAAATTATCCAAGAATCAATTCGATTTCAACGACTTCCTCGCACAAATTAGACAGATAAAAAAAATGGGTAATATCAAAGACCTAGCATCCATGATACCGGGAGTAGGTAAGGCCTTAAAGGATGTGGACATTGATGAAAACGCATTCAAAAATGTAGAATCAATTATCTATTCCATGACACCCAAAGAAAGAGGCAATCCGCAGCTATTAAACGGTTCTCGTCGCAAACGCATTGCCGACGGTAGCGGAACAACCGTACAGGATGTCAATAGACTGCTGAAACAGTTTGAAGATTCAAAAAAAATGGTGAGAATGCTCGGACACAAAAGATCGTGATATGGAATTAATCGACGGGAAGAAAATTGCAGCATTAGTGAAACAGGAATTGGCAGCTCAGGTGTCGTTGCTTCGGGATGCCGACAAAAAGATACCGCATCTTGCGGCTGTTCTAGTGGGGAGCGACCCTGCCTCAGAGACGTATGTGGCCTCCAAAGTGAAAGCCTGCCAAGAGGTCGGCTTTAAAAGTACCGAGTTGCGGTACGCTGCGGACATGAGCGAGCAGCAACTTTTGGAAGTAGTGGAACGGTTGAATAATGACCCCGATATTGATGGCTATATCGTTCAACTACCCCTGCCCGCGCATATTTCTGAAAACAAAATATTGATGGCTATTGACCCTGAGAAGGATGTGGACGGTTTTCATCCCTGCAACATCGGGAAAATGGTGCTGGGCTTGCCGACCTACGTACCGGCGACACCGGCAGGTATTGTTGAGTTGTTGAAAAGATACAAAATTGAAACGAAGGGCAAGCACTGTGTGGTTATCGGGCGGAGCAATATTGTTGGTACGCCGATGTCCATATTGATGTCGCGAAAATCTGAACAAGCGGATTGCACCGTGACCCTCTGTCACAGTCGCACTAAAAATATGCAAGAGCTTACTCGTCAGGCGGATATACTGATTGTCGCCATCGGACAACCACATTTCGTGACGGCGGATATGGTAAAAGAGGGTGCCGTAGTTGTGGATGTAGGGATTCACAGGCTTCCGTCAGACAAAACAAAGTCGGGCTTCCGCTTGACGGGAGATGTGGACTTTGAAAAGGTAGCTCCCAAATGTTCCTATATCACACCCGTACCGGGAGGCGTGGGACCGATGACGATTGTCTCCTTGCTACAAAATACCTTGGTGGCGACGCTGAACAATAATACCGCATAATCCTGACACATTCCTAAAAGTTTTGAAAAATGAAAGTTTTGGGAATTTAAGTGCATAGGGCATAATGAGTATTTGGTATTCTTCAAGCGATACTATTGAATAAATTTGATATTTTAAAATCCTTTCCGTTTATAGAACGCATGCGGGGTGGCATCTTTCCCACGAAACTTTCGGTACAAGACATCCGCATCCACTGAGGCACCTAACGAGAGTACATTTTCCATAAAGCGTGTAGCCACCTCTTTGTTCAGGATGTCGCCGGTTTCTTCAAAGGCAGCAAAGGCATCGGCATCATATACTGCCGACCACGTGTAGCCGTAGTATCCGGCGGAATAACCGAGAGCATCACCCCAAATATGGTTGAAATACCAACTGCTGTAGCGAGGTAATATTTCTTTGAGCAAGCCCATTTTCTTCATTGAAGCGGCCTCAAACTCAACGGCATTGCGCTTATTGGTGTCAGCGATTGTATGCCAATCTAAGTCCAAAATGGAAGCAGCCATCAACTCTAAGGTCACAAATCCTTGGTTGAATTTGCTACTCGCTACGAGCTTTTTTACTAAATCATTCGGAATCACCTCCCCCGTTTTGTAATGTTTTGCATACGTCTTGATATAATCTGGATGCATCGTCCAATTTTCCATGATTTGAGAGGGTAGTTCCACGTAATCACGACTTACGTTGGTACCGGAAGTTGAGCGATACTTCGTATTTGCAAACATCCCTTGTAAAGCATGACCAAACTCGTGAAACAAGGTCTCCACTTCCTCAACGCTCAACAGTGAGGGCGTTTCCCCTGACGGAGGGGTGAAATTACAAACGTTCATAATGATGGGGGCAACACGCTGGCCGTTCGTATAATATTCTTCTCTGAGGCCATTCATCCATGCTCCCGCCCGCTTCGAGGCACGGGGAAAATAGTCGAAGTAAATTACCGCTAAATGGGAGCCATCCGCGCGTTTCACTTCGTAACAAATGCACTCCTTATTATATGCTGGCATTCCCTTCAATTCCTCAAACTGGATGCCGTACAAGCGATTTGCCAAGTCGAAAGCTCCCTTGCGCACATTTTCTATCGAAAGGTAGGGGCGAACCATCCCATCGTCCAAATCAAATTTTTCTTTACGCAATTTTTCCGTATAATACCACCAATCCCAAGGCTCAAGCGTAATTTTATGCCCTGATTTAGTAGCCATTTTTTGCAACTCTGCGGCCTCTGCTTTAGCATAAGGAATAGTTTTCTTTGCCACCTCGGTAATCAACTGATAGGCAGCATCGGCTGTTTTAGCCATGTTATCACTGATAATATAGTCTGCCCAAGTCCGATAACCCAATAAATTTGCTCTTTGTGTGCGCAGAACGGCAATCTGTACAATAATATCTTTTGTATCGCTCTCGTCACCGTTGTTACCACGATTTATATAGCCCTTATACATCTTTTCGCGCAAAGAGCGATTGTCTGCAAAGTTCATAAACGGTATCCAGCTTGGTTTAGAGGTGTTGAACATCCATTTTCCTTCCTGTCCCCTGTTTTTTGCTAATTCCGCAGCTGCTGCAATACTGGATTCCGGTAGTCCCGCAAGCTCGTTTTTGTTCTCAATCACAAGCACAAACTTATTATTATTGGCTAATAAGCGCTGTCCGAACTCCGTTGTCAGTTTTGACAATTGCTCATTCACCTTCTTCAATTCCTCTTTCTTTGCAGGCTCTAAGTTCGTACCCCCGCGGACAAAATTTTTGTAATAATATTCAATAAGTTTCACGTCATCATTGTCCAAATTTGCAGCTGTCCGCTTCTCATAGACAGCTTTTACACGGGCGAACAGTTTTTCGTTCATATAGATTTCATCTGCATGGGCTGCCAATATGGGCGCATACTCAGCTTGAAGGGCGTGCATTTCAGGAGTACCATCCGCTTCAACTACATTATAAAAGACATACGAAACCTTGTTGAGCAGGTCGCCGCTGTGTTCAAGTGGCAGAATAGTATTCTCGAACGTTGCCACCTCGCTATTGTTTGCTATCGCTTCAATCTCTGAACGATGCTTTGCTAATCCTCGGTCAGTAGCCGGTTTATAATGTTCTATCTTTATTTTGTCGAAGGGAGGTACACCAAAGGGAGTTGTCCATTCGGTAAAAAATGGATTGTTTACATCTAAAGATTCATTTTTGTTCGTACATGCAGCAGTTGAAAGTACAGCGATTGTCGTCATTGTGATAAAATATTTGTTCATATTCATAAATTTATAGGTTTATATTGCGTCTCTACTATCGATTTAGTCCATTCAAATTTTGCAATAGCCAAACCGCCATCTTACCACTACCACGATGATTCCATGCGTAATAGGGTATCAATGAAAGCGTTACATCTTTCACTTGTAAACGTCCCGTTTCATTTTGGGCTACTAACTGGGCAGTCGTTTTTAACTGGTGGATACCTTTTAGTAAATCTGGCTTGCTTTCCACCCTGATTTCAGGTTTTTGATTCATTATGACACTGAAAATATCAAAATCATTATCCGCCCATTCGGCACAATAAACAATGGGACCGCGTTCGATAGATACTTTCCCGCGGTCGGCGTCCACTTTGTCGTTGGCTTTCACTACGCGCGGTTCCATGTCGAAATGCACTTCCACTACGTCGCCTTTTTTCCATTGATGGGAAATCGCAAAATATCCCTTGTCAAGTGTACTTTCTGCCTGTACTCCATTGACTTTTATGGTATAAGACAATTTCTTTCCATCGGTATATTTATACAAATCGCTTGGAACGACTTCTCCCTGCACCCAACCCGGTACACGCACTTTCAACGTAAATTGTTGCTTTGAACGCGGTGACACTTTAATATGAATATCACCGGTCCATGGATAATCGGTCGATTGGGTCAAGGAAACTTTTTTTCCGTTCACGGTCAACTCTGCCGTATTGCCCATAAACAAATTCACATATACATCGCTGTTGTTCACTGCATATACATAACCCGGCAAGGAAGGAATAAAACGGCAGACATTCGACGGGCAGCAGGCGCATCCAAACCATGGCTGGCGGACAAGCGTACCTTCCGAATTGAATTTGTATTTACCATCTGATTCCAAGGGGTTGGGATAGAAAAATGTACCGCCGTCCAGCGCAACGCCGGAAATCAAACCATTATACAAGGTGCGTTCCAGCACGTCGAAATATTTAGCGTCACCGTGCAACAGAAATAGGCGGTAGTTCCAATAGACATTGGCAATGGCTGCACAGGTCTCGTTGTAAGCCGTCAGATTAGGTAATTCATAGTTATCGCCGAATGCCTCTCCTCTATGACGGGCACCTATTCCACCGGTGATGTAGAGTTTCTTCGACACCACATTGTCCCAGATGCGGTCGATGGCGTGGATGTAAGCCGTATCGCCCGTGAGTGCTGCCACGTCGGCAATTCCCGAATACATATAACCGGCGCGTACGGCATGACCAACAGCTTCGTCCTGTTCCAAAATGGGTTTATGCGATTGGGTATAAGTGCCCTTTATTGTTGTATAACCCCGCTTGTCCAAGAAATATTTAGCCAAATCAAGGTATTTCGTTTCGCCTGTTATCGTATAAAGTTTGGCTAATCCCATTTCTGCAATCTGGTGTCCCGGCACACGTTCTACCTGGCCGGCTTTATTTCCGATCGACTTTTCTACACAGTCGGCATACCAGATGGCAATATCCAAGAAATTCCTTTTTCCGGTCGCCTGATAATGGGCGATTGCACCCTCCAGCAAATGTCCCAGATTGTAAAATTCGTGGCTGTTTTCTTCCACTTTTTCCCATCGTTCATGACCTGCCCAATGGTGCGGATGTTGCGGATTCATCGTTCGCGCGGTATAAAGATAGCCGTCCGGTTCTTGTGCGGCAGCGACAATAGTCAGCACACTGTCGATGTATCGCGCCAATTTCTTATCCGGTCGTGTTTGCATGGAATAAGAAGCACCTTCGATGGTTTTATAGACATCCGTATCATCAAAAGAAAATCCAACCACTTTATAGTCGGGGCTTGGATGGGCTGCCTTGTGGAAATTTTCATACCGTCCCGTTGTTTCACATTTGCCGAAAGCCAACGGAATAGTTACTTCACGGCTGGCGTCTAAGCGTTGTCCCCAGAATTGGTCGGTCACTTTCACCGATGTAAACGGTACGGGGTTGATGGGATAACCGCTGTTTTTCGGTTGAGAAATAGCTGACAAACAGCAGGTTGTTAATACGAATAAAATACTTGTCTTTTTCATATCTTATTATTTTTTATTGGGTTAATTTTTAATCATGCTAATCCTTTAATCTTGTCAAAATCCTGGTTCAAGACAATTGTTCTATTTTGCAACCGACCTCCCGTCCTGTAAATGCCACTGCCAACAACATAATCTTGTCGGGAAGGTATTTTTCAAAATAGGTGCGGTCCTTGATTTGCTTCATTGCCTTCTTCAGTAGGCTTGCCTGCTTTTTGGCGGCATGGTACTTGATTTCGGCAACTATCGTCATGCCGGATTGCCGCCATACCGCATCTATGCGACCGATGTTGGTCATCACCTCGCCCTGCACATCGAAGCCCAGCATCTTTATCCACGACAGAAACAACGAATGATAATACTTCTCGCTTCCGATGTGCAGGCTATATGGGATATTTGCCAACAAAGCTTGCAAACTTCTTGATAAACCTTCCGAATCGCCTTCCCGAAGTTGTTGCTGCATCTCTATTCTCAATTGACTGGTCTCGGAAGGTGTACTATTGGCATAACCGCTCACTAAAAACAGCATAAGCGAATTATAAACTTCATCATTCGGAATACCAAGTGTGAAGATAGAAGGCAACATCGGCACTTTTTGAACGCTTTTTATGGTGAGATAACCGGTTTGAAACAAGAGGGTTTTGGTATCAATATTGCTTATGTCATATCCTGTAAAAGCATCTGCCGGCATTACTACGGGATTCATGAAAAGATGAATATCATCACGTTGTTTCATCAAATCAATCAGAAAAGTGGGCGAACCGCTTTCAAACCAATAATTGGAAATCGCTTTATGGTAAAAAAGCAACAAGGTGGTATAGGGATTATAGACCGATGTTTCGCCGTCCCACGAGTAACCGTTATACCATTTACGGAGATGTAACAGTGCAGAAGGCTTATCCATCCCGTTCAGGACTGCCAATTCTTCGATATTTTCGTCGAAAGAGGTTTCCAATTCCGTTTGCGTATATCCACAAATGGCGGCATACTTTGTATCCATCGTAATGTCTGTCAGGTTGTTCAATTCCGAAAAAATGGATACCTTGGTAAACTTCGACACACCTGTCAGCATCAGAAAACGCAGATGTTCGTCCACTGCCTTGAATACTCCAAAGAAACTTTTCAATATTTTGCGGTTGGCGTCAGCAGAATCTATTTCTGTAATGTGATCAATGATGGGCTTGTCGTACTCATCAATCAATATAACGACTTTCCGTCCAGTGGATTGGTGCAACAATTCGATGGCTTCTTTAAATTTATCGGAAAGCGGTGCTTCTGTAAGGGAGAATTGATATTTTCTCGCAATACCATCAACAAAATTAGTGAGCGATAGCATCAATTCATCAGCATTGTCATGCCCCATTCCGGAAAAATCTATCCTGAGCACAGGATTTGTCTGTTCCCAGTCCCATTTGTCATAGATATACAGCCCTTCAAACAACTCTTTTTGCCCATTGAAAAGCGCATAGAGTGTGCTTATCAACAACGATTTACCAAACCGTCGCGGACGGGAAAGGAAATAAACTCTTCCTGATGTTATCAATCGGTGAATGACCTCTGTCTTATCTACGTACAGATAATCGTTATTGCGCAATACGCTGAATGATTGTGTGCCTAACGGTAAACTTTTCATGACTTTGGTTTTAAAAATATCCGCGAAGGTAAACAAAATAATTGAAGGGCACAAATTTTTTGCGGTTACGTAGGGGCAGACCTAAGCCGTATTTTATTTATCATATAGCCAAATAGCATACGAATATGTACCTTTCCCTTTCTCCGGTTTGTTATTTTTATCCTGATACCATTGACCTATATTAGCAAATGGAGTCAGCAGTATATTTACCTCTTGATTCTTGCAAGTAGCCACAGTTTGATATACCGGACCTAACATATCATTATCCGGCTTGGAAGTTATTACAGGTGTTTTATCCGTATGAATCAATACGTCCGTACTTGTTTGAATGGCTTTATCGGCAATATTATCGTTCCAAACCATATCCAAAGCGTAAATAACAGGTCCACGCATCCATGCGTATGGGATTCTGTCCGTTGGTAATTCGCTGTACATGTGCTCTCCTCCGGGAAGGTCCTTATATGAATAGTCACTATGGTTCTCCCGTTTTACCCATTTTAAGTCCATGGGAAAGGTTATTTCAATAACATCTCCTTTTTTCCATTTTTTTGAGAGTGTCAAATAAGTGCCGGAATGTAAATCATTAATTTTCTTGCCATTCAACTTCACTTGGGGGCGGTTGCACCATTGGGGCAAACGCAAATGAAGTTTTTGCTTCGTAGAAACGGCAGAAGATATTTTGATGCTGATATTCTCTGTTTCAGGATATTGGGTTTCAACTTTGAAATGGAAATCTTTACCGGCATACTCCGAGTCCATATATTGATTCACATACAAGCCATTGTCGCCTTCAGCATAAAGGAATGTCGGCAGTAAAGAAATTATGCGGTGCCCACTGGCTGTGCAACAATCGGGACGACGAAAGTAACCCGCAGGTTTGGTTCCGTTAGGCGCTGTGTGATAGCGCAATCCGTCACCATCACAGGATTGTGCGGCAAAAACATGATTGAGCATCAAGCGTTCCATGGCATCGGCATATTTAACATCACCCGTCAATTCCAGCAAAAATTGTGTCAATTGCATCCACGACATGGTAGCGCATGTTTCCACAACGTTACCCGACAAGGGTTTTACAAAACCGTGTTCATAGTGCTCTGCCACGCTCACACCTCCTGTAATGTACATTTGCCTGAGACTTATGTCATCCCAAGCGCCTGTTACTTTTCGCAGGAGCGATTTGTCGCCCGTGATGCGATAAAGTCGCAAGAATCCCATGAAATTCATGTGAAAAGTATGAGAGTGTACGTAGGGTTGAAGCTGATGTACGCCCATAGTGCCGTCAGCCACCGAATCCAATTTTGAGAAAGCATTCCAGCCACTCCATTTATCTATGTTTTGCACAATCCAGTTACTCCAATCCAAGTACTCTTTTTTGTTTGTTATTTCATATAATCGCAAAAAAGGGTCTACCAACAGGGTTCCTTCCCACGAATAATGCACGGAATGACCTGCCAAAAGGGACTGGCCGGCTACTACTTTGTGCACATTGTCGGGGTATCTCAAGTCTGAAGGCCAAAATTCGGCTTTTCCGGGACCGATGTATCGTATGATATAATCGCATAGTTTTTCGGCAGAAGCTAATGCGTCTTGATTGCCGGTTTCTTCGTAGGCGGTGATGAATGCGTGAATCACAAAATACAATTCATACGCATCCATTCCGCGCAAAGGTCTTTCCGGCGAACGATAACTTTTTGCCGTAGCTCCCACATATCCATCTGCCTCTTGCGAACGAATAATCCGGTTCAACATTTCATCTACTTTCGTACTCAACGCTTGGTCTTCGCTCTGTATGGAAGACAATAGAGCGGATTCAACCCATTTCCCATGTTGCTCGGCTTGTGTCCAACCCCAACCTATATGTTCCCTTTTTTCAATAAATTGAACATATTCATCAATGGGAAATGTTTTGATATAATTGTTCCTATTGAGTTCCATCCGATGACCGAAAAATCCACCTATGTTCTTTACGGAGGATATCGGTACAGGGATAATGTGGTTGCCGCTGCTTTTCGGGTGAGAAATAGCCGACAAACACCAGATTATTAATATAAATAAAATACTTGTCTTTTTCATATTCTTTCTAAATTAACTATTCTGCAACCGGCCTCTTTCCCACTGAATGCAAGACCCAGTAAAATGATTTTCCGGTCAAGAAATTGTTCGTAATACTGTTTCTCGCGGATTTGCGCTATTGCTTGCTTAAGCAAGGTTTTCAATTTCTTTTTGGCATGGTATTTCAGTTCTACCACTATCGCCACTCCGTCTTGCAGCAATACCGCATCCATACGCCCACGGTTGGTAATCTTTTCGCTTTGAATATTGAAACCAAGCATGGTCATCCACAGTTGAAAGATGATGTGATAACGAGCTTCATTTTCGGCATTTTCCGCTTCCGCTTTGGCTTTGTTTCTCTCCTTAGATGCTTTTAAAGTGTAGGAAACACCCGCAAGCATGATACGCATATTGTTTGTAAAACCCTCCTCATCGAAAGCAAGGATTTGTTGCAACATTTCCCGTCCAAGTGCCGACATGGTTGAAAGGGGATAATTTGTATATGCGCTTAACAGGTGCCTCATCAACGACACTCTCACTTCCAGATTGGGAACTTCAAGCGTGTATAGATAATCACCATCAGTCATTTCTTTGTTTTTGACAGTCAGATAACCTGTCTGAAATAGTAAAGGAACATCATCAAGTGCCTCCGGGTCGTAACTGTCGAAAGCCGATGAATCAGCAATAACAGGTTCTAATACGGTTTTGGCAAGACCGTGTTTTTTGAGACGATTAATCAAAAAAGTAGGTGTACCCGTTTCAAACCAGTAATTGGAAAATTCTTGCCTCTTAAAAAACGGCAAAGTAGAAAACGGATTGTAAACCGATGTTTTGCCATCCCACGAGTAACCATCATACCATTTACGAATTTTTGCCAGCAAATCCTCCCTTGCCATCTCCAAACGGACTGCGGTATTGTCAATATATTCCGAAAAGTCGCGTTCCAATTCTTCCTGTGTATAGCCACAGATAGAAGCATATTTATCGTCTAACGTAATGTCTTCCAGACTGTTCAACGCTGAAAATATGGACACTTTGGCCACTTTCGTTACGCCTGTCATAAAAACAAATTTCAAATGGTTATCGGCACTTTTCAATACAACGTAAAATCCTTGAAGAAACTCACGAATTTCTGCTGCTTCCGTCTTGCCTATCGCATCCAATATGGGTTTGTCGTATTCGTCAATCA